>CAZQIC010000059.1:0-7330 GCA_964593555.1 uncultured Bacteroidia bacterium
TACGATTTTATTAGATTGTTTTTAACATTCTATTTTTAGAACTCCCCTACACTTTGGGGAAATCCACCAAGTGAAGTATTAGGTTTGCTTTTCCCGGAAAAAACAAATCCATTGGATAGCAATTTCACATATGCAGTAGAAATATCGTATTCGGAAGAAGGATATATAGAGGATGATGAAGCGAAAGATCTTGATTACGACGATATGCTAACAGACATGCAAAAGGAAGCAGAAGACGCAACACCCGAAAGGATAAAGCAGGGATATTCTCCTGTAAAATTAATTGGCTGGGCTTCTCCCCCGTTTTATGATGAACAAGCAAAAAAACTTCACTGGGCTAAAGAAATTCAATTTGGAGACGAAGTACTGCACACACTTAATTACAACATAAGGGTATTGGGCAGAAAAGGATATTTAAACCTGAACGTTATTGGTACGATGGACGTTTTACCATTGGTAAAAAGCGACGTAGCTAAAATACTATCCGGTGTTGAGTTTAATGAAGGGAATAAATATGCTGATTTTAATCCGTCAATTGACAAGATAGCCGCTATTGGTATTGGTGGACTTATAGCAGGAAAAGTGCTTGCTAAGGTTGGGCTCTTCGCAGTATTTTTAAAATTCTGGAAGATCATTGCTATAGGAGCAGTTGCCGTTTTTGCAGGTGTAAGAAAGTTTTTCTTTGGAAAAAAAGAAGACCCAACTCCTCAATAGTTAATAATTTTATAAATGGAACAACGTCTGACTTTTATTACTCTCGAAGTTGACTCTGTTTATAAATCCTTGAAAGCAAAAGGAGCAAAAAATCTTCAGCCTGTTTCACGCATTCAATGGAGAAAAGTTTTACTACTTTTCTCCATTGTTGTTTTCTCTATTGGTAAAACATACAGCCAGGTAGAAATCAAGGGAATTGTCATTGATAGTATTTCAAAAAAAACAATTCCCTTTGCGAATATAATTATCAAAGGAAGCCTTATAGGAACATCCACAGATGACAAAGGAAAATTCAATATCAAAGTTCAATCTTTACCTATTACACTTATTTTCACTAGCCTTTCTTATAATACCAGGGAAGTTAAAGTACTGGAGCCCGATGTTAAAATCTCCTTAATGCCAAAAACATACCAACTGGAGGAAATAGAGATCAAGAATGAGGTTGTAAAAAATATTCAAAAGGACAAATCCGTAATGACCATCGACTATGAATTTTACGATGATTTTATTCTCTCTATCGGGTTTAAGAACAAAAGTAATAATCCTTACCTCTTTCTAACAGACGATGATGGTGAAATAATTTCTCAACGCCCGCTTAAAATAAAACCTGAATCCTTATATAAAGATTGTCTTGGCAATATTCATATTATGTCGGCTGATAGTGTTTACCAGGTTTATTATGACTATCAATCTATACGCCTCATCTATCCAACCGATAAAAGATCATTTGCATTCAATATGTTTCCTTGTAAAACTTATGATGGTAGTAAATTATATTTTCAATATCCAACTTTTAAAGGATTAAGGGTGAAATATTTGGTCGCGGGAAAAGGTGAAGTAAAGAAATTATATACCATTGAAGATTCTGCAAAAATATCTTACATCAACTCAAAATTTGATCTTAAGTATTATGTAAAAAAGAGAAGGGAAGGAAGCAATGGTTATCTTATGCCAGTTAGCCAAATCATAGCCAACCTTGACTTTTTTAGAGAACAAGAACCATTAGATTTTTTGGATGGAAATATGATCAGTCCTATTAATGCACCTATTATTAAACTAAACAACACAATAAATATATTTGACTGTATCCATTCAACTTGCATATCATTCGACACATTAAATCTTGAAATGAAAAACAAAACTCCTTTTACTTTTCATCAGCAAAAAAACTGGGGAGGAGAGGTAATTATTGATGAGGCAAAACAAGAATTATACACATTTATTACTAAAAACAGCATTACTTATTTATTAAAACTTGACCCAATAACTTATGAAATAAAAAAAGAAATTAAGGTCCCGGAAAAACCTTTTATAAGTGAGATAAAAATACGTGGCGGCAATGCATACTTTTTATACAGGAATGCTATCAACGATGAGTATCGATATATTTTCAAAATGAGAATATAATAAAGGAACCACGAATATGTTTTATCACCATAGGTGTGAACAATGTTGAAAAAATGAATAAAAAAGGGGATGTCCTAAGCCATCAATGAGCAATTTGTAGAAAAACCATAGAGGTTAAATGACCGTATATATTATATGAACCTGCTATTTACACTCTTACTTTTGTTATTTAATTCTTATTTTGAAAATCCGGCAGAAACAAAATTGGAAAAACAGACAGCACAAAAAACATTTAAGTATTTAGCCTTAGGAGATTCCTATACAAAAGGAGAATCCGTTCCGTTGAATAAAAGCTTTCCTCATCAATTACTGGATGAACTTAAAAAAGGTTCAACAATAAAAGAAGGAGAAGTAAAGATCATTGCGCAAACCGGCTGGACAACAACCAATTTAAAAAATGCAATAGAAAGCGAGAATGATAAGAGCAGCTATGACCTCGTAACACTACTTATAGGAGTTAACAACCAATACCAGAACAAAGCAATTACACTTTACGAAAAAGAATTTGCTGAATTACTTGAAACAGCAATAAAAATGGCTGGAGGAGATAAAAATAAAGTTGTTGTAGTCTCCATTCCCGATTATGGTTACACACCTTTTGGAAGTGATAACCAGGCAAACATTTCAAAAGGTATTGATGCCTATAACAACACTTGCAAACAGATCACAATAAAAAAAGCAATCACATTCGTTGACATTACCACGATAAGCAGGAAAGCCAAATCCCGGCCTGAATTAGTTGCTGCAGATGGGCTCCACCCCTCGTCCATTATGTATAAAGAATGGGTAGATCTGATGCTGCCTGATATTAAGAAGAAGATTGAGAAGTAATTGAGTGTCCGACACCCTTCGAGAGCCTCAGGGCTTAGCGAACAAAATCCGTACCCTGAGGTTCTCGAAGGGTAGGAAACGAACAAATAGTGTATTTTGTCGTATACATATTAACTCATAATTCTTTTCTTATACCAACTTGCTGACAAGACTGACAGATTCGTGCGTTGATCTTGTTAGTTTTTGGTCCCGAGTGCTCGCATATGCGTCAGGTTAAAGGGCAAACTTTTGGGTACAACTTCTTGTGATTTCTTATTGTAATGATGCCAGAGGCATCATACAGTTATAAAACAGCTAGTACTAAATCTGCGACTCCTGCCGGAGTCGAACTTTATCGATTAAGCTTTTTATAAAGGTGTGAATCCTCCGGATTCGTTTAAAAACCCAAACATTTCTTTTTGTGATGACCATCGGAGATATCGCCCATATATAAAAAGGTGTAGATTGATAGAAAAGGAAATTAACTCCATTTCTGACTGCCATGCGAGTGCTCCGGATGCCGCGTATTTGGGCATTCTTGTGAGCGGTTAGGTATTAGGTTATATTTGTATCAATGAAACAGATCAAACAAATATTATTCATACTTCCTGTAATATATCTCCTATTACTAATCCCTGACAGCGCTGATACTAATATCAACAAAAGCAATAGTATCCCTTATTCATTGAACAAAGAACGTTCATGGGAAAAGCTGGAAGAAAAATTCAAGAAAGCTAAAGAAACTGAACCACAAATACTTGATTCCAAAGTAACACTTGAAAAAAAAATACTGGAAATAGAATTTAACCTGTTGAAAAGCAAAAATTTTGATGTAACCGATACACTTCTTCAAAATATACTAAATAATTTTTTCTCCGCATCATCCCTTATAGCCGCCGAACAAAAAAACACCTATTGGTTGTTGGATTATTACAATCGTATCCGCAGCCTGATAAAAAAACGATCAGCTCAGTGGAACCTTAACAATAACACAACCAGGCAAACTATATACAAATTTTTATATGGCATGCGTGCCGCAACAGAAGAGGTATTGTTGCAGCGTGACTCGATGAATTTTAATCCTTTGATGTATGTTACAGATGAATCCTCCGCAACACCTTTTACAGAAATATTAGGGATAAAAGTGCATAGCGGGGATATGTTTGTTTCACGCGGCGGCGCTGAAGTATCCGCCCTTATTTCGAGAGGCAATGATTACCCCGGAAATTTTTCACATGTTGCATTACTTTACATTGACAGTTTAAATACTCCACATTTTATTGAGGCACATATTGAAAAAGGTGTTGCGATTGCGAATGCAGAACAATATTTAAAAGATAAAAAATTGCGTTTTATGGTATTAAGGCCAAAAGCAGATCTGCCACAGGTAATAGAAAACCCTATGATTCCCCATGAGGCCGCGGCTTATCTCTATAGCAAGGCTTTATCTGGGCATATTCCATATGATTTTAAAATGAACTTCCATGACTCAAGCGCTATGTTTTGTTCTGAAGTGGCATCGTGCGCCTATAAACAAAAAAACATTCAGTTGTGGAAATGGCAATCAACCATATCGTCTGTGGGAGTTGTAAATTGGTTAAACGCTTTTGGTGTTGAAAATTTTTCTACTCAAATGCCATCGGATCTTGAGTATGACCCACAATTATCTGTAGTTGCCGAATGGCGTGATCCGCAAACATTATTCAAAGATCATATTGACAATGCCGTTATTGATGTGATGCTGGAGCATGCAAACAGCGGAGAAAAAATTGATTATAATATATGGGCTTTGCCTCCTGCACGGCTTGCTAAAGCATACAGTATGTTATTAAATTGGTTTGGCAAAGAAGGAATAGTCCCTGAAGGTATGAGCGCCACCCAGGCATTAAAAAACAGCACATTGGTAAAAACACATAAGGCATTAAAAGAAAAAACAGAAGTGTTGGTGAAAAAATTTACAGAAGAAAAAGGATACATCCCACCCTATTGGGAATTGGTGAGGCTGGCAGAGGAAGCGAAAGGCAATTAGCAGATCTTGGCTTTCGATTTATTTTAATGATACTTCATATTTTCTTCCATTATAATTACTGAATATGACTCTTTAGTAAATTTCTCATCCTCTTTGTTACCACAGTCAAAAAGTTTATGACAATTAGGACATAGAATCAAAATATTATCCAGGCTATCCTTTCCACCTTCAGCTTTTGCCTTAATGTGGCAAGCCTCTATATAATATTCAAGATTTGCCTTAAGAATCATTGTTGAACAGAATTGGCATTTATAGTTCCTATATTTCTTAATCTGCACCATTAAATAGTTATACCTCTTATAGGTGCTCCTATTTATTATAATTTTCTCTGTACTATCTTTTTCACAATCTATTATCCTCTGGTACAAATCATTTTTATTTAATTCGTCTGAATAAACTTCAACACTATGTTCAATCTCATCTTGTTCCATTTTATTCTCAAAAGATTCGATTTGCAGATAATTCGATATTAATCCTTGTCCTTGATATACAGCTATAAGAAAATGATTCAATGAGTCCGTCTTGAAGTAATTTTCGAGACTGGAATAGTCGTTTATCAAGTTATCCTGATATTTTTTAACCAACTCATAATTTGTCCAATTCTTTGAAGAAGATATCTTATATCCAAGCTTGTTTAATGCCATTAAGGTTTTGTTATTCATAATCGGGTATTTTTGGTAATCAATCCGATTAAGAAATATCGTTGCTATACCAATACCAAATCCCCGATAATTATTAAGTTGTATAAACCAATCTTTAAGTATGAACTTATCTTGAAATGGCTTTAATATGAACTGTTTGAAACCATCTAAATCCTTTAATACAGTATCACGAAATTGATTTTTTGCTCGGTCTCCACCCGATTGAACACTTCCTCCTTCACTTACGAAATTATAAAAGAAATCAAGAAAGTCTTTATCAGGCAAAGAAGTCAAGTAAGAAAATGTAATCGTGTCATTATAGAAATTCATATTTGAACTATGGGGGTCTTTAATCCACCAATCCTCAAATTGCTCTATAATCTTATCCAAATATGTTTTTCTGTCCATTGTTTATTAATGGCTCTTAATCACTTTCTGAAGATATTGTAACTGGCCCAAATGAACCGCTAGCTCTTCGATGAAATGTAATATTGAACTTAACTTCGTTTTAAAATAATGATGCGGTGGTAAGTTTGGTCCGGATAATTCGTTCGCATTAATAGTGGTTATAAATTCTGTGATCCTTTTGTGTACGTCGTAGTAATGATTTCGAACCTCTTCAAATGAAGGGTAATTTTCCTTTGTTGTCTTTTTAGCTCCGTCTCCAAATAGGTTATCCCATTCTTTATTTCTGAATGATGTATTATAAGGTACCTCCGCGATCAAATAATCTTCACACCAGGTAATATGACCGATAAGCCAAATTGCATGATTCATCTCGGGAGAGACCGAAATGAAGGCCGTTTGTTCGTCAAACTTTTCAATCTCCTTTTGTAAGCGTCCGTTAATCTCCTCGTATTCGATTATAAATGCGTCTATAAAGGCTTTCATGAATTTGTAATTATCAGGTAACTAATTTAAGTCAAATAATTCGTTCTGCCTCAAGCGAATTCTCGCAACAGGAGAAGTATATCCCAGCCCAAATCAGACATGTTACTTGAGGTGTAATTATGGGTGGTACAGGATTATTTTTCGAGGATATATTTGTAAAGGATCTCCGGGGAATTGCTGAAAACCCCGTCTTTTTTCCCCAATTGACTATAACAAAGTAGGCATTAATTTAAATTTAATACCATGAGACTTATATCAGAAGAAAATCGGTTGAAACTAACAGTTATTACGTTAGTATTTCTTTCCATAGTTTGTAATGCAATTGCGGTTTTTGCAGCCGCTTCACCAGCCGATAAAAACAATAGCAGGATTAAACCTCCATGCAAGGCAAATTTTACCGTCGCGGTATTTTCACCGGGGCAGGGTATAATTTATTCAGGCACACCAGTAACGTTTAATAATACTTCTACCGGAGGTGCGACTAATTTTTCATGGAATTTTGGAGATGGCACTTCTTCCAATTCATACAATGCAAGTCATACTTATGCAAATGCAGGAACATATATTGTTTGCTTAAACATTTCTTCGGCGACCTGTTCAGATGTGTTTTGTGATACATTAAATATCACAGCTAACCCAAGCATATGCAATGCTAATTTTTCAACTTTTGCATTTAGTCCCGGCGGAGGAATTATTTTTTCTGGTACTCCAATAACGTTTACGAATACTTCTACCGGCAGCGCAACAAACTATTTATGGAATTTTGGAGATGGTACTTCTTCTAATTCATACAATGCAAGTCATACTTATGCAAATGCAGGAACATATATTGTTTGCT
>CAZQIC010000059.1:7430-16166 GCA_964593555.1 uncultured Bacteroidia bacterium
GTCATACTTATGCAAATGCAGGAACATATATTGTTTGCTTAAACATTTCTTCGGCAACTTGTTCGGATGTATTTTGTGATACGCTTAATATCACAGCTAATCCAAGTATTTGTGAAGCAAAATTTACATATGCTGCATTTACGACTTCAAAAGGAATTATTTACACGAATATGCCTATCAACTTTAACAATGCTTCAACAGGAAATGTAACTAATTTCTCGTGGGATTTTGGTGATGGAACAGGGTCAAGCGATATGAATCCAGTGCACAAATACCGTACTCCGGGTTTATACGCAGTATGCCTGACAGCGTCCAGCGCGAATTCAGTTTGCTCTGATATTTATTGTGACAGCCTATTGATCTCGAAAAATCCCGCCTATAAAAAAATGGAAGATGTCGCAACCAGAGCAAAAATAATGGAGGTGCAAATTTATCCTAACCCTGCAAATAATATAGTTACTATAACTCTTGGAGATTATTTTTCCGGCAAGCTATCAATTGTTAATTTATTGGGCCAGGAAATATTTACGGAATATGTAAACGATAACAAAGCCATTATCAATACTGAATCGTTTGATAAAGGAATTTATTTTATCAGGTTAAATAACGAGGTCTTTAACGATGGGGCCAAACTTATCGTTCAACACTAAATTACCGTAACATTGAATAGTAAGACTCCGGTGGGAATTAATCCACCGGAGTTTTTAATTAGCTGTTCTCGATACGTCCTTCGGCTCTTCGACAAGACCACAGCTCAGGACTACTACCATTGACGTATTTTTTTATTTCATTGAATTAGTTACAATATTGATTCGAGCTTCCAGTGAAATCAGTTTTTCAATTCTATTGTTCATTTCTTTTGGTTGCTCAAAAGAAACGAACCAAACCCGCCCGAACGTACGGTCGGCACGGGCGTGGGAAATGAGCACCACGAAAACCAACCTCAAGCTTTCTTTTGCCCACGAGCTTACCCGGCTGTCTAAGAAACTTGAGGTTCGCACTTTTCGTGGACATCCACTCACTTTTAGCTCTGACAAATAAATATTTTCAAAGCAATTTTAATTTATGAATTATATAACGTCATTGTATATTGCTTTTTTGTAAAAAATCACCCCTCGAACTGACAACACAATTTCATAACGTACAAAGGGCAGAAAGATTTTCTTTCTGCCCTTTGTACTTATAAAATATAGAGAAACTTTTTATTCTTCGATCTCGATCATTTTGAAAGGAACGTTGATGATCGCCTGGTAATCTTCTCCTGCCTCTAACATATCTTCATCATCCACTTCGTAATGCCAATTAATAACCATTTCATTTCCACTTTTATGGATAGCTTCCAATTTTTTGAAAACATCCAGAATACATTTAGAAGAACTAGTGTTAAAATATTCCAATTGAATATTAACATCAGTCTTAGCCTGAGGCTTCATGGCATATTTTTCAAGCCAGTCAACTAATGGTTTGTAAAATTCAATTGAATTTTCAGGGATCGATCTTCCTTTAATTTCTAATACGCCCTTCTCCATATTAAAATTGATCGTTGGGGTTTTTGGTGTTCCTTCTATTGAAATGGTTTCCATATTTTATGGTTTTTATTGTGCTATTTTTATATTTAAACTAAAGAATGAATACTTTTCATCAACAGGCATAAAATCATAACTTAATTTCTCTCCCGTCTTCCTCGCGATATCAATCATCCCTAATCCACCGCCGCCTTTTGCCGACATTTCTCCGTTATCCAACACCTGTTTGTAATACGCTTTCAACTCTTCTTTCGTTAACGAATTTACCTTATCTATTCTTCCCTTCAACCCTTCAACATTTTTATTCATAATATAATTACCGGTAATGATATTATACTGGCTGTCTATTTTACCAACCATAAATATTGCAGAACGTACCATCTCATCTGTGTTATCCGGCCCGGCAACTTCATCCATATGGTGATACAAGTTTTGTAAAGACTCTACAAGAACGTTGTAAACCTTTTTTTTGATCTTTGGCTCCTCTTGCATGGTATCCAATTTAGCTTCCATGATCTGCAAAATAGAGGTGAGCAATTCCGAAGTAATGTCGCCTTTAAATGAAAGCATAATATGATTACGCTCCATTTTATCATAAAAATCGTAGATGTTCAGCATACTTTACTTCGCTAAAAAAGGCTCTATTTGTACAAATATAAATAAATATTTGAATAACCACCTTTATTTAACGATAACAAACCTAAGTGATTTTTTCCAAAAATCACATAATTTGATGAAAAATCGTACGGAAAAACAGGCAATTAAACCTGATCGGAATATACAACTAGTGCCTTTTCCCTAAGATTATAGTTTGAGGCCATAACTTCACCATATGCCCCGGTAGTCCTTAGCGCAAAGAGGTCGCCCCGGTAGCTTTCCGGCAATTGGACCGCTTTTCCAAAGCAATCTGACGATTCACAAATGGGCCCTACAACGTCATATTTTGAGCTTAGAGACTCGCTTATACGTGATATATTCTCGATCTTATGGTATGATTGATATAAGGCAGGCCGAATAAGCTCCGTCATACCGGCATCCAGGATGGCAAAATTGGTATTGGTCCCTTTTTTAATGTACAGCACTTTAGAAATAAGAGAACCACATTGAGCCACAATTGCCCTTCCCAATTCAAAATGAACCTGCTGCCCCTTTTCCAGTTCAAGGAATTTTGCAAACACTTCAAAGTATGATTTAAAATCGGGCATAGGTTTTCCATCCGGATCATGATAATCAACACCAAACCCGCCACCAACATTTATATGGGTAAGATTAACATGATGTGTTTTAAACCACTTCTGGATCTCGTTCACCTTAATGCAAAGGCTTTTAAAAACATTAAGATCTGTAATCTGTGAACCTATGTGAAAATGAATTCCGATAAGGTTTAAATTTTTTAATGACTTTATTTTTGGAACAAGAGTTTCCAATTCCCAACTGTTTATCCCGAATTTATTTTCTTCCAGACCGGTTGTAATGTAATGGTGTGTATGTGCATCAACATTGGGATTAATGCGTAAGGCAATGTTCGCCGTTTTATTTTTTTTAGCCGCAAGTTCATTTATTACCTCCAACTCCTGTGAAGATTCACAATTAAAACAAAAAATAGTTGCGTCGAGCCCATAATTTATTTCTTCATCTGTTTTTCCAACACCTGCAAAAACAATATGATCGGGAGCGAATCCAATTTCAACAGCTCTCTTCACTTCTCCCCCGCTCACACAATCGGCACCAATGCCATATTGTTTGATCAAGCTCAATATTCTTTTATCGGTATTTGCTTTCAGGGCATAATGCACATGAAAAGAGTGCGTTGACGCATGCTGAGAAATAACCTTCAATGTATCTTCCAACAATTGCAAGTCGTAATAATAAAACGGAGTTTTATGTGATGTAAATTTATTAACGAGTAACATGTTTTCTTTTTTACACTTTAATTAAACAGATTTTAACGAAATTATCGTTTTGCATAAAGAAACTTCAGGACTTTCTGCTAAAGTCACTTTGTTTCATTAAAGAATAATCCTTTGTTCAATGCAAGCAACGCTTCTTTCTTTTTATTTGAGTTCACCAATATGGAAACGTTGTGTTCGCTTCCTCCATAGGATATCATACGAATTGGAATATTCTTTAACGATTCGAAAATTTTAAAAGCATATCCCTCTTTAGCAGCAGATAAATTACCAACAATGCAGATGATAGACTGATCTTTATCAACTTCAACAGCACCAAATTGCTCCAGCTCTTTAATAATTTCGTTTACATATTTCGGATTATCAATAGTAACAGAAACAGCTACCTCAGAAGTGGTAATCATATCAATCGGAGTTTTATAGCGTTCAAATACTTCGAATACACTTCTTAAAAAACCATAGGCCAATAACATTCGACCAGACTTTATTTTGACGGCAGTAATTCCATCCTTCGCAGCAATAGCTTTTATTGCATCACTGGCAGCATGCTGTGTAATAACAGTACCCTTAGCTTCGGGCTGCATAGTATTTAACAACCTAACGGGCACATTTCTTTTTTGTGCAGGTAATACACAAGTCGGATGAAGAATTTTAGCGCCGAAGTACGCTAGCTCCGCTGCTTCATCAAATGACAATTCAGTAACAGGATGTGTTTTGTCAACAATGCGCGGATCATTGTTATGCATACCATCAATATCTGTCCATATCTGTATCTCAGAAGAATTCAGTGCAGCGCCAACTAATGTTCCGGTATAATCACTACCTCCTCTTTTCAAATTATCTATCTCACCAAATGCATTCCTGCAAATGTATCCTTGTGTAATAAAAAGTTTTTTACCTGTATATTTTGCTAATTCTTTTTTAAGATTTGATTCGATGTAAGCCAAATCTGGTTCCTCGTTCTCATCTATCCTCATAAAATTTAATGCGGGAAGCAACACCGAATCTTCTTTCATTTCTTCGAGAAAATAATGGAACAATGCAGTTGAGATTAATTCCCCTTGTGCTAATATAGCACGCTCTTCATTCGCCGTAAAAGAATCTTGTGTAAAACTTCTCAGGTAATCGAAATGAAATTTAATCAACTCATTCCCTTTTTGAAGTGCGCCATCAGTTGAATACAACTGCTTCACCACATCTTTATATTTATTTTCAAGGGCATCAATTAAAGCAACTGCTTTTTTTTCATCCTTATTATAAAGCGCCTCATTTATTTCAACCAGGTTATTTGTAGTGCCGCTCATCGCAGAGAGTACAACAATTTTTGGCTCGCTGTTCAGAATTATTTTCGCGACACCGCGCATACGATCTGCTGACCCTACCGATGTCCCACCAAATTTTAAAACTTTCATCTCAATTGTATTTAAGGGGAGCAAAAATCGGCAATTTATCGGGATAATAAAAGATAATTCTATGTACTTTCGCAAAACATTTATGAGCCAGAAAAACAATAAAGCATTAACCTTTATATTTATTACCGTTCTTATTGATGTAATTGGATTAGGAATTATTATTCCCGTATTACCTAAGTTAATTGAAAACCTTACCGGAGGCGGCCTAAGCGACGCATCGGTTTATGGAGGTTGGCTCACTTTCGCCTATGCATTGATGCAATTTATTTTCTCTCCTATAATAGGTGCATTGAGTGATAAATTTGGAAGAAGACCTGTTTTGCTTTTTTCACTATTTGGGTTGGGAATAGATTACATATTTATGGCCTTTGCCCCTTCAATTGCATGGTTATTTTTGGGAAGAATTATTGCAGGTATTGGCGGAGCAAGTTTCACAACAGCTACTGCTTATATAGCTGATATAAGCGAGCCATCCAAGCGCGCACAGAATTTTGGATTAGTAGGTGCGGCATTTGGAATTGGATTTATTATTGGGCCAGTTATTGGAGGCGTATTCAGTCATTGGGGGGCGCGTGTCCCTTTTATAATTGCTGCATGCTTTTCATTATTGAATTTTCTGTACGGACTTTTTGTAGTTCCCGAGTCGCTTGCAAAAGATAAGAGAAGAGCTTTTGAATGGAAAAGAGCTAACCCCATCGGAACGTTAATTCAACTCAAAAAATATCCTGTAGTTGCGGGTTTAGCCATATCCATATTCCTTGTATACCTCGCTGCGCATGCCGTTCAATCGAACTGGAGTTTCTTCACTATGTTAAAATTTAATTGGACCGAGGCTGAAGTTGGATACTCGCTTGGTTATGTAGGTGTGATCATTGCCATTATACAAGGAGGATTGATACGGGTTATTATACCAAAGTTTGGACAAAAAAAATCTTTATATCTTGGGTTAGCTCTGAATGCCTTAGGATTGTTACTATTTGCGTTCGCAGCAAAAGGCTGGACGATGTATGCGTTCATCATCCCTTATGCACTCGGAGGTATTGCCGGACCTGCTTTACAGGGCATCATGTCTAACCAGGTACCAGATAATTCGCAGGGAGAATTACAGGGAGCGCTGACCGGCCTGATGAGCCTGGCCAGCATTATTGGCCCTGTAATGATGAATAATATTTTCGCTTATTATACGAGAACAACCGCGCCATTTTATTTTCCGGGAGCTCCGTTTATTGCAGCAACAATACTTATTTTACTAAGTATTGTTTTTGTTATCGGGCCCATGAAGAGATTTACAGAAAAAAAATAACCTTTCGGCAAGCTGAGTATTAATTTTCAGAGATCACAATTTTCTCGATCTTATCACCTTGTTTTATCTGATCAACAATATCAAGCCCTTCCACTACTTTCCCAAAACAAGTATGATTTCTGTCAAGGTGTTGTGTTCCGGCCCTGTTATGACAAATGAAAAATTGCGAGCCGCCTGTATTTCTTCCCCTGTGCGCCATGCTCAATACACCTTTATCATGATACTGATTTTCGCCGGTTAATTCACAATCAATAGTATAACCTGGTCCACCGGCACCTGTGCCTTCAGGACAACCAGCCTGTATCATAAAATTGGGAATTACGCGATGAAAAGCCAATCCATTATAAAAACCTTTTTTACTAAGGCTTAAAAAATTTTCGACAGCTTTTGGAGCATCCTTATCAAAGAATTCTATTTTCATTACTCCTTTTGTTGTGTGCATTTCAGCAGTTTTCATGTTTTTTTTATTTATTAGCGAAATTAACTATTTAGATTAATATTATTGAAATGAAAACTCTCTGCTCACTGAAAAACGACTGAAGATGCGCCTAAAGCAAGAGTAAACTTTTCGTTATCAATACCAGTGGTTATTTTATTTTGATCAAAATATTCGATCAATGTTTCAGTCGCGATGTTCCCCACTAATTCATCTTCTGCCATGGGGCAGCCGCCAAAACCTTTAACTGCGGCATCAAAATTACGACAACCGCTATCGTAGGCTGCCCTTATTTTTTCAAAACTAGCTTCAGGCCTAGAATGTAAGTGAGCACCAATTTTTAATTCAGAAAATTTCGGAATGAGTTTTGAAAATAAATAGGAAATGTTTTCGGGAGTTGATACACCAACAGTATCAGCCATTGCAAAAGATTTAATTCCTAATTGCGAAAGTTTTTCTGTCCACTCAATTGCAATATCACTGTTCCATGGATCACCATATGGGTTGCCAAATGCCATGGATATATAAATCAATAACTCCTTTTTATTTTTAACACAAACATCCTGTATCTCCTTCACCCTATCCAATGATTGAGCTATGGTAGCGTTTGTATTTCTCAATTGAAAAGTTTCAGAAATAGAAAAAGGATAACCCAAATAATTTACCAATTCAAAAGCAGCTGCATCCTGTGCACCGCGAAGATTGGCAACAATGGCTAATATTTTAGAAGAAGAGCCTGATAAATCTAATTTGGAAAACACTTCTGCTGTATCTTTTAGTTGCGGAATTGCTTTTGGGGAAACAAAGCTGCCCGCATCAATAGTATCAAATCCAACTTTAAGAAGAGAATTTATATAATCAATCTTTGTCTGTGTTGGAATAAAATCATGCATACCCTGCATGGCATCGCGTGGACATTCAGTAATTTTTACATTGTTGTTATTCATTTTTTAATCAGCGCTTTATTTATTCGTTTAACAATAGAAGGGCCTTCATAAATAAAACCAGTATATACCTGCACAAGGCTTGCACCAGCATTTATTTTTTCAATCGCATCTTCAGCTGTATGAATCCCGCCTACTCCAATAACCGGAAATGCATTCCCTGATTTTTCCACCAGGTATTTAATTACTTCCGTTGATCTTGTTGATAATGGCTTCCCGCTTAACCCGCCAGCCCCCATGTTATCTAATTTTTCTTTGGGTGTACCCAACATACTTCTGTCAATGGTAGTATTGGTAGCCACCACTCCGTTTATTTTTGTTGTTTTAACAATATCAATAATATCATCCAACTGTTCATTGGTAAGATCGGGAGCAATTTTAAGTAAAACAGGTTTTGATTTTTTCCGTGATGAATTTTTTAGCATTAATGTTGTCAGCAATTTTGTAAGCGGCTCCTTATCCTGTAACGCCCGCAGGTTAGGTGTATTTGGAGAACTTACATTTACCACAAAGTAATCAACATGATCGAATAGTGCATCAAAACATTTTTCGTAATCGGCAATGGCTTCTTCGTTCGGAGTAATTTTATTTTTTCCGATATTTCCTCCAATGATAACGCTAGAATTTTTCTTTTTCAATCTTTCAACAGCAGCGTAAGCTCCCTCATTATTAAATCCCATCCTGTTTATGATCGCTTCTTCTTCTGGTATGCGGAACATACGCGGCTTATCATTACCGGGCTGTGATATTGGTGTTACCGTTCCAATCTCTATAAACCCAAATCCGAAACAGGATAATTCATCAAACAATTTTGCATCCTTGTCAAATCCTGCACCCAAACCAACCGGGTTATCGAATTTTAAACCAAACAACTCTCTTTTTAATGAAGGATGTTCAACAACATAAAAACTTCTGACAAGTTGTTTTACGCCGGGAATTTTAAAAGAAATTTTTAATATGGTAAAGACAATATGATGTATTGTTTCCGGTTGAAATAAAAAAAAGAGAGGCTTTAAAAAATATTTATACATTATAAGATCATCTCTTCTTCGCTTTTTTACAAGTAGTAGTACTTGCCTGCGCTTCTTCCCACCCAAGCTCTACGGCTTTGAAAAAATCTTCGCATGCACCGTTCCTGTCATTTAAAACAGTTTCCTTTAACAAACCCCTTTTATAATACGCTTGTCCATTTTCAGGCTGTAATC
>CAZQIC010000059.1:16176-26976 GCA_964593555.1 uncultured Bacteroidia bacterium
GTAATCGTATCACCTGGTTATAATCGAACATTGCTGAATTTTGTTGTGTCAAGGCCTCACTCGCAAAACCCCTGTTCATATAAGCACCGGCACTACCCGGACTTAAGCTTATACACTTACTAAAGTCATCAAATGCTGCCTGGTTATCTCCAGCTGTAAAATACATAACACCCCGCCTATAAAAATAGCCGGCATTATTTGGTGATAACTCTATAGCTTTGGCAATATCCAACATAGCGCTGTCGGGGTTATTTAAGCCTAAATAAATTTTGCTTCTTGTTGAGTAAACAGCCGAGTCAGAATAAAGTGAAAGCCCTTCATTCAATAAACTAAGCGCTTCGTTGTATTTTTTTAAATTCAACTGTGTTTTTCCATCCTTGAAATAAGCGATTCCCTTTTCCCAGCAAAAATTTTCATCGTATCTACCTTTAGCGCCCTTAACGTTATTATCCATCGCTCTCTTTAAGTCCTTGCAGGCTTCCAGTGTATTCCCCTTTTTTAAATATACGTCTGATCGTTTAAGATATACTTCACCAAATTGCGGATCGAATTTAAGTGCAGTAGAAAAATCACTCACTGCCTCTTCATTCTTACCGGATCCAAAATTGCCAATTCCCCTATAATAAAATGGAGCAGCGAACTCATGTTTGTAACTAAATGCTTTTTTCTTTGGGTCGTGATTACGATTATAACCATCGATCATTTTGGTATACTCTTCAATTTTTGTTTTTGAAGCCGCGATCATAGCGTCTGCATCTTTAACTACACCTGGAAAATCGTAAGCTGCTATCTTCTTTTCAATAGCTTCATATTCCTTAGGAATAGTTGTTTGAGAAAGCGAAACACTCGTAATTATTATTGAGGCACTTACTAATAAAAAACGCATATTTTATGTTATTGTGGTTTTTGTCCGCTTTGAGATCTTAATTTGCAAAGCTTAACCCTTGCTTCTGCATCTGCATAACCTAATGTTTTTGCCTTGTTAAATAATTCACATGCATCATCTTTCATAAACATATCATATTTAACCATAGCAAGTTTGTAATATCCTTCGCCATTTGAAGGCTGAATGCGGGTAAGATTTTGATAATCGTAAGAAGCGCCTTTCATGTCTTTTAATCCCTCAGCAGCAATACCTCTGTTTTTGTAAGCTTCGTAATTGTTGTTATCGAGCTTAATCGCTTCAGAAAGATCGGCATAAGCTGGTGTGTATTGTTTTAATCCCAGGTATGCATTACCTCTGTTCAATAAGTAACGTGAAATAGGTTTATCTGCGGGCACTTTTTTTATTGCAGTACTAAAATCCGAAACTGCATCATCGTAATGAGCTAACTTAAGTTGACACATACCGCGTTGAAAATAATATTCGGTATCAGGATTAAATTTAATAGCCATATCCAAATCAGCGATAGCTTCCTTGTATTGCTCGCGGCGATATTTATCCAACGCCTTACTATAAAAATCATCAGACTCTGCATTACAAGTATTATTTTTAATGGCCTCTGCTGCTTTAGCATATCCCATTTCCCCTGCAGTTCTCAGGTCAAGGCATCCGGCTTGTTTATCATTAGACGTAATTCTTATTAATCCGCGTTGATAATATGCAGGAACAAATTTAGAATCGATCATCAATACTCGGTTAAAATCTTTCAATGCCGCATTACCCTGATTAAGACCTGCTTTCGCCACTCCTCTTCCATATAATATAGAAGTGTACTGCTTGCTCTTTTCAGCATTTATGGGATTTTCTTTTATCGCTTTATCATATTCACTTAACTTGTTGAATGCTTCCAGTTTTATTAGAGATGCTTCTAACTCCGTTTCAACCATTGTGTAAGCAGTTTCAAAATCCTTTTCAGCGGCTGTATATTTTTTCGCATCATTATTTACATCACCGGAACGGATAAGATCATTTACTTTATTTTGCGAACTCAGAAGCCCGGACATCAAAATACAAATACAAAATGCTAATTTTTTCATACGCATATAATTTATTTTATTTCTATTGTCGTAGATGATTATTACAAGCAAACGAACTCTTTGTAACACAAAGTTCATTTTCATTTAAATTCCTACAAATTTATATAAATAAATATAACGGTTATCAATATTTATCAGCATGCTCAGATACCAACAAAAAGTAGTATTTTTACTACGATTAGCCTGTTAATGACAAGATATACAAATATCATTCCTTTTATTATATGCTGTATTGCTTCTTTGTGTTCCCTTGGACAGGTGAATAGCAATATTACTGATGGAGACAATTTCTTTAACCGTAATAATTTTGCAGAGGCAGAACAGGCTTACTTAAAAGCAAAAAAGGAAGAACCTTCGAATCCGCTGCCAAATGTCAAGATCGGGTTGATATATGTTAAGAAAAGAGAACATCAAACCGCGATCAAACATTTTAACAACGCTTTACAGAAAAAACAAAACGACTCACTTGCACTATACTATAGAGCATCCTCCCTTTCTGAATTAAAAAAATATAAAGAAGCTATAACTGATCTTACCACCCTTATAAATACTTATGATCTCTGGGCCAATGCCTATTACCTCAGGGGTATGTGTCATGATGAATTGAAGGAATATAAGTTAGCAATTGATGATTATAATAAGACACTCGCTATCAACCCTATGCTTGGTGATGCCTATATTGACAGGGGCTTGGCAAAAAGCAATGTGAAAGACAATGCAGGAGCCATATCCGATTTTAATAAAGCAATTGAAATAAAGGGTGCAGATGCATCACTTTATTATAACCAGGCGCTTGTAGAAATAAACATGAATAATTTTAGCGGCGCATTAAGAGATCTTAACAAAGCGCTCGAACTAAAATCTGATTATTACGAGGCTCTTTATAAACGGGGATTAATAAAACTTTCGGTAAAAGATTATAAAATGGCAATTAAAGATTTTGACAATGCTATTGGCCTAAAATCAGATCAGGCAGAAATTTACAATAAGCGTGGTATGGCCAAAGATTATTTACAGGATGCAGCCGGTGCATTATCGGATTTTAATTCTGCCATAAAGATCGACGAGAAGGTTGCGGAATATTATTGCAACAGAGGATCGGTAAAATTTAAAATGGATAATTACTCAGAAGCAATTAATGATTTTTCCAAAGCAATAGAACTATCAAACACTTATGCCATGGCCCACTACAGAAGAGCTAGCGCCAGGTTTAACCTTGGTTATAAAAAAGAAGCTTGCGAGGACTGGGAAAAGGCATTGAACCTGGGTATTAAAGAAGCAGCCAACAACATAAAACAATATTGTAATTAAACGCTCAGAGCAAGCGAGAATCGGCCATAAAGATGTACCGGAATAATAAAATTAACGCTGCATTTTTTATTGCATTACTCCTCACCTCGATTTTGTCCTATGCTCAAAAGAATTCCGAGGAATATTATGCAATGGGACTCGACCATTATTATAAAAAGGAATTCAAAGAAGCAATCAGCTGTTACTCAAAGGCTATAAAATTAAAACACCCCAACCCTTCCCTTGTATACATGAACAGGGGAATTGCAAAAGGTAAATTAGAAAAATTTAAAGAGGCGATCGCCGATTTTAACAAAACCATTGAGCTTGATCCAAAAAGCAGTGATGGATATTACAATCGCGGAGTGGCTGAAAGTGAACTCAAAAAAACTGAAATAGCAGTAAGCGACTTTGACAAAGCCATTCAACTCAAACCTAATTTTGCCGATGCTTATTACAACAGAGGTTTTGCAAAAGGCCAGTTGGGTTTGTTTGAGGATGAAATAAATGATTACTCTGTAGCAATAGTATTGGTACCAAACTTTGCATATGCTTATAGTAACAGGGGTATCGCTAACTATCAAGTGGGGAAATATAATGATGCCCTTAAAGATCTCAATAAGACAATTGAGTTAATGCCCGGTCTTACTCCCGCTTATTTATATAGAGCAAAAACACTTTTAAAATTAAATAACGCAGCAGCTGCCCTCGAAAATTGCAATAAGGCCATAGAGCAAAACGAAGATTATGCTGAGGCCTACTTTATAAGAGGAAATGCGAGAAAAGAATTAAAAGATACCATACAAGCATGTACTGATTGGGAAAAGGCCTCAAAATTGCATTATTATTCAGCATTTATTCCGTTGAAAGAATTTTGTAAATAAAAAGGCTTCTTCCTTTTTTGATTGAACTCTGTTTAATACATTAGAGAAAATTTAATTTAATGAAGAAACTGCTACTACCTCTTACAATCGCTCTTTTGTTTTTTATAAATAATACAAAGGCCCAGGCACCTAAAGATATTTCTATCCCCACCTCCGTTGCTGTTCAAAAAAGTCCGGCACAAATAACCATCAGCTGGACGACACTATCGAATGCTACGAACATAAAAGTATACAGAAGAAATAAAGGAGCCGCTACCTTTATTCTTCAATCTACGTTATCTCCTTCGGCCACACAATTTATTGATAATAGTGTAACAGCCGGTGTTGAATACGAGTATTTAATTTATAAAACACCCACAGGCTCAAACCCTGAATCAGTAGGTTATATTTCTTCAGGAATAGAAGTTGGCCAGGTTGATTACCGCGGAACAATTATTCTTGTTATTGATAGTACATTTAAAACAACACTGGCATCATCAATAAATACTGTTAAGCAGGATTTAATAGGTGACGGCTGGAAAGTGAAAAGTTTTTATGCAAAAAGAACCGAATCAGTTGCGCTTATTAAAAGCAAGATATTGAGTTTGTATCACCAGGATTCTGTGAACACAAAAGCCATCTATATTTTAGGACATGTTCCTGTTCCTTATTCCGGAAACCTTAAACCTGACGGACATTCCGATCATCAGGGTGCATGGCCCGCAGATACCTATTATGCTGACAAAACCAGTTTCGGATGGACAGATCAATGGACAAATACGGCACTGAATCCTACTCAACCAAGCAGAGCCGCAAACGTGAATATACCTAGCGATGGGAAATTTGACTATGATGATTTTCCGGCACCGAACTATCTCGTTGAATTGCAAGTAGGGCGTGTTGATCTTAATTCAATGCCAGAGTTTAGTGGCACAGAAACGCAATTACTTGCTCAGTATATTGCAAGAAGTCATGACTACAAACACAAGGTTTTCAACGCACAAAGAAGGATGCTGATTGATGATAATTTTGGCTGGAACGGCTCCGAAGCATTTGCAGCAAGCGGATGGAGAAATGGCTACTCGTTATTTGGGGGAGCAAACGTTTCGGCTAACGGATATTTTTCCACTTTACCATCCAATGATTATTTGATGTCTTACGCATGCGGAGGTGGAACCTATTCCAGTTGTGCAAGTGTAGGCACTACACATTATTTTGACTCTTTAAATGTTAAAACGGTTTTTAATTTATTGTTCGGAAGTTATTTTGGTGATTGGGACAGCCAGGATAATTTTTTGAGAGCTCCACTCGCTTCCCAAGGCTGGAGTCTTGCAAGCGTATGGTCCGGACGCCCATATTGGATAATGCATCATATGAGCATGGGTGAAAATATTGGTTTTACTACCATATTGACACAAAATAATTTAACTGAATACAAAAGTAATACTATATACGGAGTACCAAGAGGAACATACATTGCATTAATGGGCGATCCCAGCTTAAGGCTTCATACCATTTCACCCGCAAGAAACCTTGTTGCAACACCTAATGGTTCCCATTTACAAATCTCCCTCACATGGAGCGCTTCTCTCGAAACTGTTTTGGGATACCATGTATACCGGTTAAATCCTTCAACGGGAATCTACGACAGAATAACAACAAACATGGTAACAGCGTTAACATATAATGATGCCAGCCCTAATGCCGGACAAAATTATTATATGGTAAGGGCAGTTAAACTTGAAACTGCCAGCGGAAGTTATTTCAACTTGAGCCAGGGAGCATTTGATACCGCTTTATCTTATACAGGAATAGAACCTGTAATTGCTGCGAACAATATTAAGTTGTTCCCTAATCCTGCAACAAACAACCTGACTATTCAATTCAACAACCTTACCAACACCAATAACTTAACGATAACACTTTATGATATGATCGGAAAAGCGGTGATGGTGCAAGCGACAAATCCGATAAAGGAAGGCGAGAATACAATAACACTTCATCTCCAAAACTTAACACCGGGTGTGTACACAAGTAGATTTGAATTTTCGAATGGTTATAAATATTCAGAGAAGCTGATCATTGTAAGAGAGTAAAGCAAAACGATCAAGGATCTAGTTTTTCACCAAGCGTGTTCTTCCGATCACTATGGTACCGGAATTGACTTCAAGTATATAAGTGCCGCGGTTAAGATTCTCTGTTATTATAGAAACCGCCGCAGAATGAGTTGAATTTTTAGAGAACAAACCAGTAGAGGTATTCACTTCAATTTCTTTTCCGGCTAGATCAATGATCCTAAAACTAATGCTTTCTACATTTAAGGAATTAAGTGAATTAACCTGAATGGTTGCCCTATCGCTAATCGGATTAGGATAAACAAGAATGTTGAAATTTGTATTCTGAATAGAAGGAATATAATTTAAAAACGGACCGGCTGAAAAGCCTGCGGAATCAACCTTTATAAGAATTGCATTAGGTAAATGAAAACCCGTCGCAGTTGTATCTGTTTGCCCGCAAATAATAAAACCCCTGTCCTTAGTTGGTGAAATACAATACCCTCTATCCTGATTAAGTGTACCATAAGTGGTGGCTGTTTGATAGTAACCTGTCGAATCAAACTTAAAAAGATAAACATCATCATAACCCGGGCTTCCACTTTGGGTAGTACCAATTAATGCAAAACAACTGTCGTACTGAGAAATGGCAACAGAGTTTGCAAAGTCCTTGTCAGAAAGAGATCCGCCAGACAGCTGTGCTTTCGTCCAAACTGTATCACATGAATAATTCAGTCTTGCCATATAAACATCCTCATCTGGCCCATAGCTCAATGTGCCGCCAACAGCAATAAATCCATTTATAAACGGTGCTTCAACTATACTGTTAAGATAATCGTTATCACTTCCGCCATATTCCCCATCGCTTATCATAGTTCCGTCTTTATCTGTTTTAACAACATAAGCGCTTCCCATAATATCCGCAAAGCTTTTTGTTTTTCCAACGAGAACAAACCCGGAATCATTTGATGACTCAAGTACACAGGAGGCTTCATCTTCATTTGTACCTCCATACGTTTTGGTCCAAAGCGTATCACCCATTTTGTTCAATCGCAGTAAATAAAAATCTTCATCGCCTACACCGTAACTATAAGTTCCGCCCGCAACAACAAAACCGCTATCGTATGTTTCAAAAATAGAATAGCCAAAATCCCAGTTTGACCCGCCATATTTTTTTGTCCATAACGTATCTCCGCTCTTGTCCGTTCTAATCACATACACATCATAACCGGTGGACGGACTGTTAGTATAACCGGCAATTACAAACCCGCTATCTGCAGTCTGTTTTATACTTCTCCCAACATCGATACCTAACCCACCAAAATTTTTAAACCATTTCATTTTACCTACCGAATCTGTTTTGAAAAGATACACATCAACGCTTGAGGAATAGCTCCCTGTTGAACCTACAGTTATATAGCCTCCATCATATGTTTGAAGACAAGAATAGGCACACTCATAAGATGAACCGCCAAAGGTTCCTTTCCAACGAATCACCTGAGCTTGCGCTTCTGTTAAGCTCAGTACAAAAAGAAAAATCAGTATATACCTTATTGTCAATCTCATTGAAATAACTCCTTTAAGGATTAGAAAAAAGATTTTGTTAAGGATAAAAATACACTTTGCGAACAGGTTTTATCAGGGATAATAAATCCTTCGATATTGTTGCTGCACAATTTTATTTCGAGCCCTTTGCCAAAAGTTTTATCAATCATAATATTTCCGCCAAGTTTCGTATAACCTCCATAACTTAACCCAACACTAACAGAAAATTTATTGGAAAATATAATATTTCCGTTCGCATAGATTTTCAACTTATAATTTGCATTAAAAATATGATGAATACCTTTTACCAATTGAAAACGTTTTCCATAATTTGTAATCGTGTAAAAATTAAAACTCGCGGGAACAAGAGTGGTTATATTTTTTTTGCCTTTGTTTGAGAACTTACTAATGGCTGAATCTGCAGAGATAGAAGAAAAAACACTATCTCTCAACTGGAAAATATTACTCACATCAATCCCATCAAAATAAAAAGTACTATCTACGCTATAACTCCTTGAACTTGAATTCCACTTAATAAAACCAATATCCTCCACACTCACCACCATTTTTCCGGAGCGCCTTTTTAACTTAAATGGCGCTTCAAAAAAAAGATCAGCAGAAAACCCGAATCCGTTATTAGCGAACCTGCTCCTATTCATTGTATCATTCATGTTCCAGGTCATTGCGGTTTCAAAATTAAGATACTGACCATCCTCACTGGTAAATAATCTGGCTTTTTCTGCGTTAAGCGATGAGTTGCTTTCACCATTCAAATAAGAAAATCCAAACCCCAATTTACCTACGGTATCAACAACTGTCCAGATAAGGCCGGTGCCAAGTTTTTGATATTTCAATGCATTTAAACTAAGCCCATCAAAAGCAGCGGTAGTTCCGGCAAAGCGCTTATTACCATACATCAAAAGATTATAAAAGTCGCCCGAAAATTTTGTATTTAAATATTGTTTATCCTTTGCCGTAATAAAAAAACCAAAGTCTCTGTGATTAAATTTCTGGAAATAACTAAATCCATAATCAATGGCGAAACCAAACTGATTATCACGCTTCAGGTGTGAAGAGACAACACCTTTTAAACCCTCATCAATAAAACCGGGAAATAAAATAAATTTATTTACAAATGCATTTGTGAGCACAGTTGATTGAGAATAATAACTGCCACTAAGACTAATGGAAGCTTTAGCGCTATCATTTTTAATCAATGACAGGTCTATAGCAAACGTTGTGGTAACGCCATAATAAAAAACAAAAAATAAGTTGAGGTAAAGTGCCTTCAATTAATTATCAAAATTTACAGTGAAGTTAAAATCGCCGACCAACCTTACGTCAATTCCATAATGACTATACAATTTAACCAACTGTGGACTGGAATAGGTATCATATTTTATTTTCACAACCATTCGGTGTGTATTTTTCAACAGATCTAACTTCGACTTGCTAAGCGGAACAGGTAATTTAGATATTTTTTTTGCTATTACTTTAAAATTAGCGTCAACCATTCCGGAAGCAATTGTTTTGTTCTCCGTGAACAACGAATCTGTAATTTGTCCGTTAGCATGGAGCATATACATTTGAATTGTAGCATTGAAAGGAAAACCATTGTTTGCAAAAAGTGTTAAAACTCCATTATTCACATTATCAGCCTGAGTACCTGTTTGCAATGAAAAATCAACTGTATCCTGGAGAGTAAGTCCGGCGGCGGAAAGTGACAAAGGCACCTCAATATCAACTGATGCATTAATTGTTCTATCAGAAAAAATAAAATCATTTGACCCGGAAATATTCCCGAGCGGATTGGTTTGAATTCTGAGGGAATAACCCAAAGCATTGGGTAAGTTTTCAAGCAATCCTTTAATATTTGAATTGCTGTTATTCAGAGTGGTGCTCCAGGATGATGGTATAACAGGATTTTGAGGATCTCCGGTTTCAATTGCTCTGTTTATATTGATAGGGCTTCCAATAATATCAGATGCAAGCTGCACTGAATTTCCACTAAAAGAATTAAGCGAATACCATGAATTTATCTGCACCCTTGAATCAATACCAGTATAATTATCAATGTGCAATTTTACGGTAGCATCATCGAGCAGTAAACTGCCTGCTTTTACGTTATCAAAAAGTCCAAGGTGATTTTCGGCAGGGCCAATGGTAACTGTATCCTTTCCAAAATATCCCTTTGCATAAGAGGGCGAAATATTAAAATACGTATTTTTAAAAACAACACTGTCCCCCAAATGCATTGTTACGGAATCATCGATGTTTGCAATAACAGAAATAGAAACGGTGTTAAATTTATCACCTGCAGCACCTCTGAAATCAATATCATAACCCGCTAAAGAATATAGTTTAGTAAAATATACTGAGCCGGCGGTTGTTGCTGCAGGCACCTGTTCGCTTACAGCAAATGGAACACCGTTTAATTTTGCGCTAGCTATACTATATCTTACATTTATTTTTTGTTTTAAAGTATTCCAGGTTTCGACCTTGATATATCCATTCCTGATCTTTGCGTAAGAAAGCAAAACATTACCCATATTAAAATTGGTGGTACCAATATTACTCATTACAATTTCATTGGAATCTAAATGGTAATAGGAAATGGGAAAAGGAGGATAAACATATTTCAAAGAAGTATCAGGAATGGTGAGTAGAGAATCTATTACGAGACTATAAAACCCGCTATGATAAATTAACTTAAGTGAGCTGTCCGGATTTTCCTTTAAAAGAGAATCTGTTAACAGGTCCTTTAACGTAAGTGTTGATTTGAGCAGCGGTGAGAGAACATCAGTATCCCAGCTTGGAAATGCCTTCTCCTTTTTGCATGTTGTAAAAACGAACAAAATTGCAATAACAAATATTTTTATAAGCCGGTTCATATAACCTAATTATCATAAATTTAATGATAATTATGGTTATTTCTATAAATTAGGGTAGTGAAAAACAATCAGACCCTTGTCTTTTTATGTCAAAATTCTTACATTTGTAATAATACATTTAATCTATGAGCTCAGTTAGATTTTTTGTTTCCTGGATTTTCTCTTCTCTTTTAATGT
>CAZQIC010000060.1:0-26693 GCA_964593555.1 uncultured Bacteroidia bacterium
ACATATCTCTTTCAGCTATTGTGGTAGGCGATTTAAACTGAATAATAATAAGCGGAAGTAGCTCAGTTGGTAGAGCATCAGCCTTCCAAGCTGAGGGTGGCCGGTTCGAGCCCGGTCTTCCGCTCGGAAATGTGAGAGGAGAAGACTGGCGAGAAGTTTATCCCGATTTGTAGCGAAAGCGAATTATCGGGAAGCCCGGTCTTCCGCTCCAAAGCAGGGAAAGGATCACAGATCTACAACCAATGCGTAACGCTGTTGTAGCTCAGTGGTAGAGCACTTCCTTGGTAAGGAAGAGGTCGTGAGTTCGATTCTCATCAACAGCTCAGTAAAAAATAGTGCACACACAGTAAAGACAAAATAAAAACAACAACAAACAACAACAAACAACAACTAACACTAATATGGCTACTAAAGAAAAATTTGATCGTTCCAAACCACACTTAAACATCGGAACCATTGGTCACGTTGACCACGGCAAAACCACGTTAACTGCCGCTATCACTACGGTACTTGCAAAACAAGGACTTGCAGAATTGAGATCTTTTGACTCAATTGATAATGCTCCGGAAGAAAAAGAAAGAGGTATCACGATCAATACATCTCACGTTGAGTATTCTACAGTTAACAGGCACTATGCTCACGTTGACTGTCCAGGCCACGCGGATTATGTAAAAAACATGGTTACTGGTGCTGCTCAAATGGACGGCGCTATATTAGTTGTTGCTGCTACTGATGGTCCAATGCCACAAACACGTGAGCATATTCTTTTAGCTCGCCAGGTAGGTGTACCTAAAATTGTTGTGTTCATGAACAAAGTGGATATGGTTGATGACCCAGAGTTGTTAGACCTTGTTGAGATCGAAATCAGAGAGCTTTTGAAATTCTATGAATTTGAAGGTGATACGATCCCTGTTATCAGAGGATCTGCTTTAGGTGGATTAAATGGTGATGACAAATGGGTTGGAAGTATTAACGAGCTTATGGCTGCTGTTGACTCTTTCATTCCTATTCCTCCACGTCAAGTTGACAAACCTTTCTTGATGCCTGTTGAAGACGTTTTCTCGATCACTGGTCGTGGAACTGTTGCTACAGGAAGAATTGAAACGGGTGTTGTTAACTCCGGTGAAGAGGTTGAAATTGTTGGGATGCGCGAACTTAGCATGAAATCTGTTGTTACAGGTGTTGAGATGTTCAGAAAAATTCTTGACAGAGGTGAAGCTGGCGATAACGTTGGTTTGCTTCTTAGAGGTGTTGAGAAAAAAGATATCTGGAGAGGAATGGTTATTGCTAAACCGGGATCAATCACTCCACATACTCAATTCAAAGCTGAGATCTATGTATTGAAAAAAGAAGAAGGTGGACGTCACACTCCATTCCACAATAAATATCGTCCACAGTTTTATTTAAGAACTACTGACGTAACAGGAGAAATTCTTTTACCAGAAGGAAGAGAGATGGTAATGCCTGGTGATAACGTAACTATAACAGTTCATTTAATTGTTCCTGTTGCTATGGATAAAGGTCTTCGTTTCGCAATTCGCGAAGGTGGAAGAACTGTTGGTGCAGGACAAGTAACTGAAGTTATAAAATAATAATATAAACAGGAGACCTGTAAAGGTGCATTTCTCGGCATAAAAGAGAGATGCACCTTTACTGCCCTAAAGACTTTAACTGGTTTAACATATAAACGGGCGTAGTTCAAGGGTAGAATAGCGGTCTCCAAAACCGTTGATGGGAGTTCGAATCTCTCCGCCCGTGCAAGGAGAGAGTTTAACAGGGTCAAAGAAAAAAAGTAGATGAGTAAATTAAGAACATATTTTGACGAGACAGTAAGCGAGCTTACAACTAAAGTATCGTGGCCTACCTGGAGTGAATTACAGGCAAGCGCTGTTGTTGTTATGATTGCCTCCGTTATCATTGCCCTGATCGTGTTTGTTATGGACTGGTCATTCAGCAGCTTAATGGAAACATTTTATAAGATGATAGGATCATGAGCGAAATAACTAAGAACGATCAGCAAACAAAAAAGTGGTATGTTGTCAGAGCTATTAGCGGACAGGAGAAGAAGATAAAACAACATATTGAAATGGAGATAAACCGTCTTGGGATGAAAGATTATGTTTCCCAGGTGCTTATTCCAACTGAAAAAGTTTACCAGATCCGCAACGGAAAAAAAGTAAGTAAGGAAAGAAGTTTTTTTCCTGGCTATATACTTGTTGAAGCTGCACTTGTAGGAGAAATACCTCACGTAATAAAAAATATTGTTGGTGTTATTGGGTTCTTAGGAACAAAAACAGGTGACCCTGTTCCATTGAGACCATCAGAAGTGAATCGTATACTTGGTAAAGTAGACGAATTAGCAGAGAGTGATGCACAGGTAAATATTCCTTTCATTGTTGGCGAAACAGTAAAAGTTATCGATGGCCCGTTCAATAGTTTCAGCGGAATCATTGAAGAAATAAATGAAGAAAAGAAAAAACTCAAAGTAATGGTTAAGATTTTCGGAAGAAAAACACCTTTGGAATTGAGTTATATGCAAGTAGAAAAGGAGTAAAAATCAGTTAATAAGTTAAAAAGTCAAAGTTATAAGTTGAGCTTCCAAACTTCAAACTAAACTTCAAGCTTTAAAACTTTAAACTAACAGAAAATGGCAAAAGAAATAGGTGCGTTAATTAAACTTCAAATAAAAGGCGGAGCTGCAAATCCTGCACCTCCAATTGGTCCTGCATTAGGAGCAAAAGGTGTTAACATCATGGAGTTCTGTAAGCAATTTAATGCTAGAACACAGGATCAAGCCGGGAAAATTGTTCCCGTTATCATCACAGTTTATACAGATAAATCTTTTGAGTTCATTCTTAAAAAACCACCCGTTGCTGCTCAGATCTTAGAAGCAACAAAGGTCAAAAGTGGTTCTGCAGAATCAAACAGAAAAAAGGTTGGTTCAATTAACTGGAACCAGATCAAATCCATAGCAGAAAATAAGATGCCAGATTTAAATTGCTTCACCATCGAATCAGCAATGAGTATGGTGGCAGGTACTGCAAGAAGCATGGGCATTAACGTTGAAGGTCAAAAACCTTTTTAAGAGTAAAGAATATTAACAAGGTGGAGTCCGCCTATGGCTGACGCTTGCACATCACAAAAACAATACAATGGCTAAATTAACCAAGAAAAGAAAAGTTGCGCTTACTAAATTCGATAATACAAAATCGTACACACTCGAAGAAGCAACTAAAATTGTAAAAGAAATTTCAAGTACAAAATTTGACTCTTCTGTTGACTTAAGTGTTTTCCTGGGAATTGACCCTAAGAAAGGAAATCAAATGGTAAGAGGTACTGTTAACCTTCCCCATGGTTCCGGAAAAAAAGTTAAGATCTTAGTTCTTTGTACTCCTGACAAGGAAGCAGAAGCTAAAGCTGCCGGAGCTGATTTTGTTGGACTGGATGATTATATCCAAAAGATAAAAGATGGTTGGACAGATATTGATGTAGTTATTACAATGCCAAGTGTTATGGGTAAAGTAGGTGCAATTGCCCGTGTACTTGGACCAAGAGGACTTATGCCAAATCCGAAAACTGGTACTGTTACAATGGATATAGGCAAAGCTGTTGCTGAATCTAAAGGTGGGAAAATTGATTTCAAAGCTGATAAACAGGGAGGCATCCACTCTTCTGTTGCGAAAGCTTCCTTTGACAGTAACAAAATTTATGAAAACGCGAACGAGCTGTTACAGACAATACTAAAATTAAAACCCGCTTCCGCGAAAGGTGCTTATATCAGAAGCATTTACATGTCAGGTACTATGACCCCAAGTGTAAGAATTGATACAAGGTCCTTAGGTTAATAATTTTAGAAATATCCCGTTGGGGATTTGTTAAAACAATTTATACATGAAAAAAGAAGAAAAAGATAAAGTTATTGCATCGTTGACAGACAAACTTGCCAACAACAACAACTTTTATTTAGCCGACACGTCCGGCTTGACAGCTGAAAAAACCAGTTCGTTAAGAAGGGAATGTTTTAACAAGGGAATCAATGTTCTTGTTGTGAAAAATTCATTACTTAAAAAAGCGATGGAAAGATCAACAGCGAAAAATTATTCCGACTTGCTTCCTGCATTAAAGGGTGCAACCGCTATCATGTTTTGTGAAGCTGGAAATGGGCCTGCAAAGGTCATTAAAGAGTTTCGTAAAACCGGAGACAAACCTGTTTTAAAAGCAGCTTTCGTTGAAGAGAGTGTATACTTAGGTGATAACCAACTTGATTTCTTAGTAGCAATTAAATCTAAGAATGAACTTATTGGTGATATCATCGGCTTGTTACAATCTCCAGCGAAAAATGTTATCTCAGGTTTACAATCTGGAAAAAACAAACTTGCAGGAATCGTTAAAACATTATCAGAGCGTCCAGAATAAAAAATAAACAACAATTCAACTAGTAAATAACAATTAAAACAATAAAAAAATGGCAGATTTAAAAGCTTTCGCAGATCAGTTAGTTAACCTTACGGTAAAAGAAGTAAACGAGTTAGCTAAGATTCTAAAAGATGAACATGGTATTGAACCTGCTGCTGCAGCTGTTGCTGTTGCTGGTGGAGGTGGTGCAGGCGCTGCTGCTCCTGCTGAAAAAACAACTTTTGATGTAATTCTTAAAGCGGCAGGTGGAGCAAAACTTGGCGTTGTTAAAATAGTTAAAGAACTTACAGGACTTGGCTTGAAAGAAGCTAAAGATCTAGTTGATGGTGCTCCAAAAGCCATTAAAGAAGGTATCTCTAAAGCCGATGCAGAGCAAATTAAAGCTCAATTAACTGAAGCTGGTGCAGAAGTTGAAATTAAGTAAACCATTGGTTTGACTTACTCAGGCATGGGCCATACGTCTCGTATGGTCTACTGCCTTTTCGTGCTTGTAGATGCTTACTTTAAATTAACTTTTAAAAACTACCACCTTGGCTCAAATAAAAAAATCTCAACGAGTAAATTTTGCGTCCATTAAAAGTCAAGTTGATTATCCTGACTTCTTGGATATACAACTAAAATCATTCAAAGATTTTTTTCAGCTCGAAACAACAAGCGAAAACCGTACTAACGAAGGATTGTTTAAAGTGTTTTCAGAGAATTTTCCGATCTCTGATGCTAGAAACAATTTCGTTCTTGAGTTTCTTGATTATTTCGTTGACCCTCCCCGCTACTCTATCGATGAGTGTATCGAAAGAGGTTTAACACACAGTGTACCTCTTAAAGCTAAGCTAAAACTTTATTGTACCGATCCGGAACATGAAGACTTTGAAACAATTGTACAGGATGTTTATTTAGGAACTATTCCTTACATGACCCCAAAAGGTACGTTTGTGATCAATGGTGCTGAAAGAGTTATTGTTTCTCAGCTTCACCGTTCACCTGGTGTGTTCTTCGGACAAAGCCGTCACGCCAATGGTACTAAATTATATTCTGCACGTATTATCCCTTTCAAAGGATCGTGGATAGAATTTGCAACTGACATTAACAACGTGATGTATGCTTACATCGATCGTAAGAAAAAACTTCCTGTTACAACTCTCTTGAGAGCAATAGGTTTTGAAAGCGATAAACAGATCCTTGAGATATTCGGCCTTGCTGATGAAGTAAAAGTTAGTAAAGCGGGACTTAAAGCAGTAGTAGGTCGCAAACTTGCTGCAAGGGTGCTTAAAACATGGATCGAAGACTTCGTGGATGAAGATACCGGTGAGGTTGTTTCTATTGAGCGTAACGAAGTATTGATCGATCGTGAAACTATCCTTGAGGATACTCACATCGATTTGATAGTTGATGCTAATGTGAAATCAGTTATCCTTCACAAAACATCTATCAATACTGCTGATTATGCAATCATATACAACACTCTTCAGAAAGACGTTTCTAATTCTGAAAAAGAAGCCGTAGAACATATTTACAGACAGCTTCGTAATGCAGAGCCGCCTGATGAAGAAACTGCAAGGGGCATCATCGACAAATTATTCTTCTCTGATAAGAGATATGATTTGGGAGAAGTTGGAAGATACCGTATTAATAAAAAATTAGAATTGGATATTGCTCCTGACACGAAAGTGTTAACTAAAGCGGACATTATCGCGATCATTAAATATTTGATCCAGTTGATCAACTCTAAAACAGATGTTGATGATATCGATCACTTGAGCAACAGACGTGTTCGTACAGTTGGTGAACAATTGTATACACAATTTGGTGTTGGTTTGGCTCGTATGGCAAGAACAATTCGTGAGCGTATGAACGTACGTGATAACGAGGTGTTCACTCCTACCGATCTTATCAATGCAAAAACATTATCATCTGTTATCAATTCATTTTTTGGTACTAACCAGTTATCTCAGTTCATGGATCAAACAAATCCGCTTGCTGAGATCACTCACAAAAGAAGACTTTCTGCCCTTGGGCCTGGAGGTTTATCAAGAGAGAGAGCTGGTTTCGAGGTGCGTGACGTTCACTATACACACTACGGACGTTTATGTACAATAGAAACTCCAGAGGGACCAAATATTGGTTTGATCTCTTCACTTTGTGTTTACGCACAAATTAATAAACTTGGATTTATTGAAACTCCATACAGAACAGTAACGAAGGGGAAAATAGATCTCAATAAAAATGTTATTTATCTTTCTGCAGAGGAAGAAGACGAGAAGATCATTGCTCAGGCAAATGCAAATCTTTCTGATAAAGGAGAAATTACAGACGCTAAAGTAAAAGCTCGTTTCGAAGGAGATTTTCCTGTTGTAGAACCAGATAAAATCGATTTGATAGACATTGCTCCGAATCAAATTGCTTCTATTGCTGCCTCTATGATTCCTTTCCTTGAGCACGATGATGCTAACCGTGCCCTCATGGGTTCGAACATGCAGCGCCAGGCAGTTCCGCTATTGAGGCCGCAAGCTCCAATAGTTGGTACAGGATTAGAAGGGTTAGTTGCAAAAGATTCAAGAGTACTTATCAATGCTGAAGGAGAAGGAGTTGTTGATTATGTTGATGCGGAGGAAATTATTATCCGTTACAACAGAAATGACGAAGAGAAACTTATTAGCTTTGATGATGATACTAAGAGATATAAATTAACTAAGTTCCGTAAAACGAACCAAAGCACTTGTATCAACCTCCGCCCTATTGTTAAGAAAGGCGAGAAAGTGAAAAAAGGACAAGTACTTTGTGAAGGTTACGCAACTGAGAACGGTGAACTTGCATTAGGAAGAAACCTGAAAGTGGCATTCATGCCTTGGAAAGGTTACAACTTCGAGGATGCTATTGTTATTTCTGAAAAAGTAGTAAGAGATGACATTTTCACTTCTGTACATATTGATGAGTATGTTCTTGAAGTTCGTGATACAAAACGCGGACTGGAAGAATTAACTGCTGATATCCCTAACGTAAGTGAAGAAGCTACTAAAGATCTTGACGAAAACGGATTGATCCGTGTAGGTGCTGATGTAAAAGAAGGGGATATCCTTATTGGTAAGATCACTCCAAAAGGAGAAACAGATCCTTCACCGGAAGAAAAATTATTGCGTGCGATATTTGGCGATAAAGCAGGTGATGTAAAAGATGCATCCTTGAAAGTACCACCTTCTATCCGTGGGGTTGTAATTGATAAAAAACTTTTCTCAAGAGCGATAAAAGATAAAAAGGCAAAAGCAGATGAGAAAGGAATTTTAGATGGTATAGATAAAGTTCACAATCAAGGTGTAGCTGAATTAAAAACCAAATTGGTTGGTAAGCTTACTACAATTGTAAACGGAAAATCTTCGCAAGGAGTTACTAATAGCTTGAAGGAAGAAGTTGTTTCTAAAGGAACAAAATTCAACCAGAAACTATTAGAGAAAATCGATTACATCGATGTTAATCCTAATCACTGGACAACAGATAACGATACCAATGAATTGGTTAAAACGCTTCTGCATAACTTCCATATTAAATACAATGATTTATTAGGAAGCTTCAAGCGTAAAAAATTCAACGTAAGTGTTGGTGATGAATTACCTGCAGGAATTATTCAACTTGCAAAAGTTTACGTTGCTAAAAAACGTAAGCTAAAAGTTGGTGATAAAATGGCGGGTCGTCACGGTAACAAAGGTATCGTAGCAAGAATTGTGCGTGAAGAAGATATGCCTTTCCTTGAAGACGGAACACCTGTTGATATAGTTCTTAACCCACTGGGCGTACCATCGCGTATGAACCTTGGACAGATCTATGAAACTGTTCTTGCATGGGCTGGAGAAAAATTAGGATTAAAATTCTCTACTCCTATTTTCGATGGTGCTTCAATTGACGAAATAAATTCTTATACTGATCAGGCAGGACTTCCACGTTTTGGAAGAACATTCTTAACTGATGGCGGTACAGGAGATAAATTCGATCAACCTGCAACAGTTGGGATTATTTACATGCTTAAACTGGGCCACATGGTTGATGATAAAATGCACGCGAGATCTATCGGACCATACTCTCTTATTACTCAACAGCCTCTTGGTGGTAAAGCACAATTTGGAGGTCAGCGTTTTGGAGAGATGGAGGTTTGGGCACTTGAAGCATTTGGCGCTGCCAATATCCTTCAGGAGATCCTTACAATTAAATCCGATGATGTTGTTGGTAGAGCGAAAGCTTACGAAGCAATTGTTAAAGGAGAAAATCTTCCTACACCGGGCATACCGGAATCGTTCAACGTATTGTTGCACGAGTTAAGAGGATTGGCACTTAACATTACATTGGAATAAGTTATTCAGTTTAACAGAATTTAAACTCTCACATAATATGGCTTTTAAAAGAGATAATAAATTAAAAAGTAACTTTTCGAAAATCACGATAAGCCTTGCTTCGCCTGAGACTATTCTCGAGCGTTCAAGCGGTGAGGTTTTGAAGCCTGAGACTATTAACTACCGAACATATAAACCTGAAAGAGATGGTTTGTTCTGCGAGAGAATATTCGGGCCGGTTAAAGATTGGGAGTGTCATTGTGGTAAATACAAACGTATCCGTTATAAAGGAATTGTTTGTGACCGTTGCGGTGTTGAAGTAACTGAGAAAAAAGTACGTAGAGAGAGAATGGGACATATCAATTTGGTTGTTCCTGTTGCGCACATCTGGTACTTTAAATCATTGCCAAATAAAATTGGTTATTTGTTAGGTCTTCCTACAAAGAAGCTTGACATGATTATTTATTATGAGCGTTATGTTGTTATTCAACCTGGTATTAAAGAAGTAGACGGATTAAAAGTAAACGACTTCTTAACTGAGGAAGAATACTTAAATATTCTTGATGCTATTCCAAAAGAAAATCAATATTTGGATGATGCTGATGCAAACAAGTTCATCGCTAAGATGGGTGCTGAAGCTCTTTATGAATTATTGAATCGTGTTAAGTTAGATGAGTTATCTTATGACTTACGTCACAAAGCAAATACAGAAACTTCACAACAAAGAAAAAATGAAGCGTTAAAACGCTTACAGGTTGTTGAAGCTTTCCGTCATGCAAATAAGCATATTGAGAATCGTCCAGAGTGGATGATCATAAAAGTTGTTCCTGTAATTCCACCGGAATTAAGACCTCTTGTACCTCTTGATGGCGGCCGTTTTGCTACATCTGACTTAAATGACCTTTACAGAAGGGTAATTATCCGTAACAATCGTTTGAAACGATTGATCGAGATAAAGGCTCCTGATGTGATTCTACGTAACGAAAAACGTATGTTGCAAGAGTCTGTGGATTCATTGTTTGATAATTCAAGAAAATCAAATGCTGTTAAAACAGAATCTAACAGAGCGCTTAAATCATTATCAGATAGCTTAAAAGGTAAACAAGGTCGTTTCCGTCAGAATTTATTGGGTAAACGTGTTGACTACTCTGCACGTTCGGTAATTGTCGTTGGACCAGAACTGAAACTACACGAGTGCGGTTTACCAAAAGAAATGGCAGCTGAGCTTTTCAAACCTTTTATCATTAGAAAAATGATTGAAAGAGGGGTTGTAAAAACAGTGAAGTCTGCTAAGAAAATAGTTGATAAAAAAGAACCTATTGTTTGGGATATTTTAGAGAACGTGTTAAAAGGACATCCAGTTCTTCTTAACCGTGCCCCAACACTACACAGGTTAGGTATACAAGCTTTCCAACCAAAACTAATTGAAGGAAAAGCAATTCAGCTGCACCCATTGGTGTGTACTGCGTTCAACGCCGATTTTGACGGTGACCAGATGGCGGTTCACGTTCCACTTGGAAACGCTGCTGTATTGGAAGCACAATTATTAATGCTTGCTTCTCACAACATTCTTAACCCTGCGAATGGTGCGCCAATCGCGGTTCCTTCACAGGACATGGTTCTTGGTCTGTATTATATGACCAAGTCAAGAAGAAGCGAGAAAAGTCATCTTATAAAAGGAGAAGGCTTAACATTCTATTCTCCGGAAGAAGTAATTATTGCTTTGAATGAAAAGAAAGTTGAATTACATACGATCATCAAAGTAAGATTGACCAATGTGCGTGACGGAGATAAATTAGTAACGAAAGTTATTGAAACAACTGTTGGTAGAATTTTATTCAACCAGGTTGTTCCTACTGAAGTTGGTTACATCAATGAACTTCTTACTAAAAAATCTCTTCGTGATATCATTGGTGAGATCATCAAGAAAACAGGAATGGCTAAAACAGCGAAATTTCTTGATGAAATAAAAAGCTTAGGATTTAACGCGGCTTTCAGAGGTGGTTTATCATTTAACCTGGGCGATATTATTGTTCCGGATGATAAAACAAAAATGATCGATGAAGCAAATGGTGAAGTTGACGAAGTGGTGAATAACTATAATATGGGATTCATTACTAATAACGAGCGTTACAATCAGATCATTGATATCTGGACACATACTAACTCAAGAATTACTAAAAAGGTTCTTGATCAGCTTACCAACGACAGACAAGGATTTAATCCTGTTTACATGATGCTTGACTCTGGTGCGAGAGGTTCTAAAGAACAGATCCGTCAGTTATCCGGTATGCGTGGTTTGATGGCTAAGCCTCAAAAATCAGGTGCTACTGGTGGTGAGATTATTGAGAATCCTATCATCTCTAACTTTAAGGAAGGTCTTTCGATCCTTGAGTATTTTATTTCCACTCACGGTGCTCGTAAAGGTTTGGCGGATACCGCTCTAAAAACAGCTGATGCTGGTTACTTAACCAGAAGGCTTGTTGACGTTGCGCAAGATGTTATCATCACTGAACCTGATTGCGGTACATTAAGAGGATTGGTTGCAATAGCTTTGAAGAAAAACGAAGAGGTTGTTGAATCTTTATACGACAGAATATTAGGAAGAACATCCGTGCATGATATTTACAATCCGTTAACAGGAGAACAAATAGCAAGCAGCGGACAAGAGCTTAATGAGGATGTTGCGCAAAGAATTGCGGACTCCCCTATTGAGTCTGTTGAGATTCGTTCTGTATTAACATGCGAAATGAAAAACGGTGTTTGTGGTAAATGCTACGGACGTAACCTTGCTTCGGGCCGTATGGTTCAGAAAGGTGAAGCCGTTGGAGTTATTGCAGCGCAATCGATCGGTGAGCCAGGTACACAGCTTACATTAAGAACGTTCCACGTTGGTGGTACTGCATCTAATATTGCAGCAAGTTCTAAACTGGAAGCTAAGTATGATGGTATTGTTCAGATAGATGAGTTAAAAATTGTTGAGCGTAAAAATGCTGAGGGTGAAAAAGTAAATGTTGTACTTGGACGTTCAGCTGAAATGCGCATCGTTGATGTGAATACAGAAATTGTTCTTACCACATCTAATGTTCCTTATGGATCATACTTGTATGTGAAGAACAATGCGAAAGTTAAAAAAGGTGATTTGATCTGTGATTGGGATCCATATAACGCGGTAATCATTTCTGAATTCGGCGGTAAAGTTGAGTTCGAAAATATCGATGAAGGTGTTACTTTCCGTGAAGAGGCCGATGAGCAAACAGGATTTAAAGAGAAAGTAATTATCGATAGCAGGGATAAAACTAAAAACCCAGCGATCAAGATCATCGTTAAGAAGGAAGTTATCAGAACGTATAATATTCCGGTTGGGGCTCACGTAATTGTGAACGACAATTCAGATATCGAAGCAGGACAAATTCTTGTTAAGATACCAAGAGCTGTTGGAAAATCAGGAGATATCACAGGTGGTTTACCAAGGGTAACGGAGCTTTTCGAAGCACGTAATCCTTCTAACCCGGCTGTTGTTTCTGAGATCGACGGAATTGTTTCTTTCGGTAAGATAAAAAGAGGTAACCGTGAGGTTATTGTTGAATCAAAAACAGGAGAACAAAAAAGATATCTTGTTCCTTTAGCTAAACATATCCTTGTTCAGGAGAACGACTTTATAAAAGCAGGTGAAGCTTTATCTGACGGAGCTACTACTCCATCTGATATCCTTGCTATTAAAGGGCCAACAGCTGTTCAGGAGTATTTGGTTAATGAGATACAAGAGGTTTACCGTTTACAGGGTGTGAAGATCAATGACAAACACTTTGAAACAATTGTTCGTCAGATGATGCGTAAAGTAGAGATCTCTGACCCGGGAGATACTATTTTCCTGGAGAAACAGTTTATAAACAAAGCTGATTTCATGGAAGAGAATGACAGGATTTATGACAAAAAAGTTGTAATTGATTCCGGTGATTCTACTGAAACGAAAGCGGGACAAATGATCACTGCAAGAAAATTGCGCGATGAGAACTCTATACTAAAACGTAAAGATGCTAAGCCAATTGAAGCAAGAGATGCTATACCAGCAACATCTAATTCGATATTGCAAGGTATTACAAGAGCGTCGTTGCAAACAAACAGCTTCATCTCTGCTGCGTCGTTCCAGGAAACTACCAAAGTGTTGAACGAGGCTGCTGTTGGTGGTAAGATAGATGATCTATCAGGCTTGAAGGAGAACGTAATTGTAGGACATTTGATCCCTGCAGGTACAGGTCTAAGAGAGTACGAAAAGATCATTGTTGGATCACAAGAAGAGTATGACAAGTTAATGGCATCTAAGCGTGAAGCTATAGAAGAAGAAGCATAGTTTGTCTAAATAATAACCATTCAAAGGCGGGCAAAATACGCCCGCCTTTTGATTTTAAATTAAAAACATGAACCCGGAAAATGAAAATCCCGTTAATGGCAACCAGCTTAACATCGAGTTAAGCGAAGAAATTGCCGAAGGTATTTATTCCAATCTTGCAATTATAACTCATTCTCCTTCTGAATTCGTTGTTGATTTTATTAAAATTATGCCGGGTACACCTAAGGCTAAAGTAAAATCGAGGATTGTGCTTACACCGCAGCATGCGAAAAGGCTAATGAAAGCATTAAAGGATAACGTAGGTAAATTTGAAGCTGCCCACGGTGTAATAAAAGACAGTGAAGCATTAAATGCGGTTCCTCTTAATTTCGGAGGTCCAACAGCTCAAGCATAAATATTAATTTTTACCAATTAAAAAAGGGAGCAATGCTCCCTTTTTTAATTGGTAAAATATATTCTTTTTAGTGTGCAACCATTACTTTCCTCGATGGCGATCCGTTATTGAATCCCAAAAAATAAATTCCATTTGTAATATCAGCTACGCTAACCTTTCCTTCCTTTGATAATTCAATGGTTAGATTTTCATTTTTTACCAAAGCGCCAAGACAATTGTAAAGTTGAACTGATTCTATTTTTGTATCTGTATCAACATTGGTAATAAACAATTCAGATACTGCCGGATTAGGATGAAATTTAACTGAAGCAGTGTTGTCAATTTTGTTTTGGATACCTGCAGGACCTGTAATAGTAAACACAGCATTACTTACATCCGAAGTTCCATTAGTAATTTTAACAAGGCATTGAGTTGAAGCGATCACCGGTGTTGTCCAGTTGAAGAACTGAAGTGCATCACTTACGCTTGCCGTAATTACGGTCCAGCTACTTCCATTATTCGTTGAATATTCTATCATATCATTTACTGATACACAGAAGGAAGGAATAGCGCATTTAGTCCACTGTATTTTGTAAACAGATCCCCCTGCAATTGTTTCCCCGCCATTTGGTGCTGTAATTATTGGCTGAGCATATACAGAGCTTATTGCTGTTATAGAAGTAAATACTACTAATTGTAAAAGTTTTTTCATGATGTAGGTTTTAATTGTTACGAAAATTGGGCAGAATATTGCGGATTAGCAAAACATTTTTGCATCAATATTGCGTTTCAAACGGGATACGGGCAACTTTTTGCATACTCGTTCGTCATATATAAAAACGCAGAAATGAGATACCCTTACTTTTCATAAACCAAAACAACAAAATCATGAAAAGCAATAATTGTTTCAACCTAATACTTATAGTAACGGGCTGCAGTTTTTACACGGAAATTAATGCGCAGGAAAGCGCAAAACAAAAACCATTTAAATTAGGCGCTGTTTCAATAGAAACAGGTATATCAACAAAACTTGGTCCTGATGTACCGTATAAAGAAATCATGAGCCATACTTCATCTGGGCAGTATTTAAAAATTTATGACCAAACCCTTAACGATTACACCTGGGATCACGGCTATGCCTTTTCAATGTACGGGTTCAATCCTTCGGTTCATTTAAGTTTTCATCCGTTCAGTAAAGAAAAAAATGCATATAACCTTAACCGGGAATTACGGATTGGTGTTGGATTTAATAACAACACATCGTCTACTTATGGTTATATTAACAAAGCTATTGGAGATACCATTGTTTACTCAAATATCAGTTATACTGAGAGTATTAACTATATAAACCTGGATGGATCGTTCATTTATAAAACCGACCAGGAGCGAAGATTAAGTTTTTATATTGGCTATGGACTAACTGTGGGGGCCGCCCTTAACTCTCAACTATCCAGATCATATTATGAGGATACTACTTTTACTTTTGTTGCGGGTGGGAGTCAATATTATTACAACCACGTATACGAGACTTACGATGTATACAACTCTTATTTTATTGAAGCCTATATTCCCTATGGAGTGAGCCTGCGTTTATCCAAACGTGTTCCTATTGTAAGCAACTTCAATATTTTTGCAGAAGGAAAAATTGGATTGAATTATACAGATTATATAAATGCTGATCATCGATTAAGCAATACCTACAATGTCGCATGGGGTATACGATACAAAATAGGCGCTTAATCTTTGATCCAGAAAAGGAGGCTTATGCCTCCTTTTTTATTTGTATTTATTTATCTACTTCTTCCCTTCGCATAATCCGCGCATGCCACACTTGATGCAATCCTATACTGTATTAAAATCTGACTTCCAATAATAATTTAAAAAAATCTAGACTTGTTCTTTAATCCCCGGTAGTTTGTAAGAACCTGGGAATGTCTGTACCCTTAAAAGCAGCCATAAACAATTTTATTATAATGAAAAAGAAATTAACGTTAGGCTCGATTAAGGTCGAAAGTTTTATAACAAAACTGGATAACGAAAAAAAAGAAACAATTGTAGGGGGAGATAGCCAGTTTTGGTGCTCATGGTGGGTTTCCAGGTGTGCGTTAAGTTTACTTTGTGGAGGGGCACCTCCAAGTGTTGCAACACCTACTCAACCAGCATCGGCAATGGCACCTGAAATATGCAGGGGGCAATTAGAACAAAGCAGGCAGTATGAAGGAATTGGACAAAGATGCCCTTTCCCTGTATACCAACCTCAGGAACCAAAAAAGATTTAAAAATTAAATTTATAAAAATGAAAACACATAAATTAAATCTTGCCGAATTAAAGATCGACAGCTTTGTTACTGAAATAACAAAAAAAGAAAATCAAACCATTGAAGGTGGTACAGATACAAGACTTATTGAAAGGATTTTATCTCCTTTGTTTTCTATGAAGCCTGATAGAACACAACCGCCTGTTCAGCCACCATCTCAATCCAAGGTTGCACCAAGAATTACTGGACCTTCCTATGGACAAACATTTTGTGGAGGCTGGCAATGTTTTATAATAGGACAGTGAAAAATTAAAGTCGAAGCCTAACTGATTCTTACGCCAATTACCAACACATCGTCTATCTGGTCAAGATTTCCTTTCCAGTCTGCAAATGTTGTGAATAATTTTTCGTGTTGTGAGAGTATATTATCAGATTGAATAGAGAGAAGCAATTCCTTTAGCTGAGAATATTTAAACTTTTTTCCTTTTGGTCCGCCAAACTGATCTGCGTAACCGTCTGTAAAAATATAGAACGCACTCCCCTGTTCTAACTCAAAAGAGTGATTTGTAAACTCTTTTTCTTCTCCATAAGAAATCCCTACAGGCTGCGCATCGGCTTTCATTGCCGTGAGTTCTCCTTTACTCACGATCCACAATGGATTGTTTGCTCCTGCATATTCAAGTTTGTTTCCCTCGAGCATACACAAGGCAATATCCATCCCATCTTTATTTTCTCCTGTGGCTCCTGTTTGCTTTAATGATTTTACAATATCTTTCTTTAACTCATCCAAAATTTTTGAAGGCTGAAGTATATTTTTATTATCCACTATCTCATGTAATAATGTATTGCTGATCATACTCATGAAAGCTCCCGGAACACCGTGTCCTGTGCAATCCACAGCTGCAATAAACTTTCTATTTCCCTTTTGTTTGAACCAATAAAAATCTCCACTTACAATATCACGAGGCTTAAATAATACAAATGAATCCGGAAAAGCTTTTTTAATTTCTGAAGACTCTGGCAAAATGGCCTTCTGAATAGTTTGCGCGTAGTTAATACTATCTGTTAATTCTTTGTTCTGATATTCTATTTTTTCTTTTTGTTCATACAGCAATTTATTCGCTTCCCTTTTTTCTTTATTCCTTTTGGATAGTGTATAAACAAAGAAGCCACCTATCAAACATAAAATAGCAATAGCGTATATAGCGATTTGTTTTCGGCTTGATTCAGCTTCGAGTATTTCATTTTCTTGCTTCTGAGTTATTATTTTCGCCTTATTTTTTTCATTTTCTAACTTAGATTGAATAAGAGTAACTTGTTCCCGCTGATTATCATATAAAATGGTATCCTTTATCTCTGAATATCGCTTAAACCATTTGTATGATTCTTCTGTTTGATTCATTTCCTTATAGACGTTAGATAGCCCAAAGTAGGCCTTCATTCGTTCACCTTTATACCCAAGCTTGTTAGCCACTATAATCACTTTTTCAAAATAGTTTATAGCCTCTGGACATTTACGCTGACTCAATTTTATTGTACCAAGCAATTCGTATATCTCAGGTAAATCATATTCATCATGAATTGCAAAACAAAGAGAAACTGCCTTTTTCAAAGAATCTTCAGCCTGTTCATATAATTTATGATGTTCAGTATATATTTTACCGAGCACTTTATAATTTTGGATCAGAAATAAAGCATTATCAAGCTTTCTGCTTATTTCCATCGCTTTGGATAAATAGCTTATTGCGCTATCATATTTTTCAAATACCACATACGATTGTGCAATATTACTATAGGCCGTAGAAAACTTACTTAACAAAGAATTCATTTCCTCATTCCTTTGTTTTTCGTCCTTAAATATTTTTTTTAAAATTCGTTGTTTTTCTTTTTCATATTGTTCTATACTTAATAAACTATAGTACAAACTGGTATCACGCTGTTGTAAATTATCATAAACTCGGGCCAGATTATTATATCCTATACCAAGACCTAATGTATAATTCAACTCCTTATTGATTTCAATTTGTCTTAAGTGAGCTTCAATCGCAGCTGGATAATCACCCATATCAGTATAAATCGCACCAATTGCATTGAGGGAATTTGATAGACCGTATTTGTAGTTTATTTTTTCTGCAAGATCTCTTGCTTGTAAACAATAATTTAACCCTTCTTGAAAATTGCCATAACTTACCTCCCAACCAAGAGATCTAAGCGTTTGTACTCGTATAGAATCGGGGAGATTAAGATTCAATTTGTTTCGTAAACTATCAATCAGATGTTGATCCTCAGAAAAGGAATTGAAAGAAAAAAGAATTAAAAAGAAGATGATTGTTTTTTTCATGCGACCAATCACCATCACATATTTCTCCGATACTGCCCGCCAACTTCAAATAAGGCTGCGGTTATTTGTCCTAGAGAACAATGTTTGGCGGTTTCCATTAAGCCATTAAAAATGTTTTCATTTTTAATGGCTGCCTCTTGTAATTCTCTTAACATAGTGGCAGACAAATCAGGATTTTTGCCATGCAGTTGTTCCAACATGGTTATCTGGTATTCTTTTTCTTCGGTAGTCGCTCGTATTACTTCCTGCGGGATAACCGTTGGCGAACCTTTAGATGATAAAAAAGTATTTACACCAATGATCGGAAATTCACCTGTATGTTTTAACGTTTCATAATACAAACTTTCTTCCTGTATCTTTCCACGCTGGTACATGGTTTCCATCGCACCCAATACCCCTCCTCTTTCAGTTATCCTGTCAAATTCTATAAGCACAGCTTCTTCAACCAATTCAGTAAGCTCTTCAATGATGAATGAACCCTGTAAAGGATTTTCATTTTTTGCTAATCCTAATTCTTTGTTAATGATCAACTGTATAGCCATTGCTCTTCTTACACTTTCTTCTGTTGGTGTTGTAATGGCTTCGTCATATGCATTTGTATGCAATGAATTACAGTTATCATAAATTGCATACAAAGCTTGTAATGTAGTACGGATATCATTAAAATCTATTTCCTGCGCGTGTAACGAACGGCCTGATGTTTGAATATGATACTTCAACATTTGCGAACGCTCATTGGCTTTGTATTTATTTTTCATTGCCTTTGCCCATATGCGACGTGCTACACGGCCGATCACCGCGTACTCCGGATCAATACCATTTGAGAAAAAGAAAGAAAGATTTGGCGCAAATTTATTAATGTCCATTCCCCTGCTCAGATAATACTCCACGTAAGTAAAACCGTTAGCCAAAGTAAAAGCAAGTTGTGTAATAGGATTAGCACCCGCTTCTGCAATATGATAACCACTGATAGATACAGAATAAAAATTCCTTATATCCTTCTCAATAAAATATTGTTGAACATCACCCATTAGGCGCAATGCAAACTCTGTAGAAAAAATACATGTGTTTTGTGCCTGGTCCTCTTTTAAAATATCTGCCTGAACAGTACCACGCACGGCTTTTAATGTATCTGTTTTTATTTTTTCATATACATCTTTTGGTAATACCTGGTCACCGGTAACACCTAATAACATTAAACCAAGCCCATCGTTGCCTTTCGGAAGACCACCCTGGTATTGCGGACGCTTTACCCAACCCTCCTTATAAATTTCATTTATTCTTTTCTCTATCTCTTTCTCCAACCCATTTGCTTTTATATATATTTCACATTGCTGATCAATAGCGGCGTTCATAAAAAAAGCGGTCAACATCGCAGCAGGTCCATTTATGGTCATAGACACCGATGTCTTTGGATCGGCAAGATTAAATCCCGAGTATAATTTTTTAGCATCGTCCAAACAGCAAATCGAAACTCCTGAGTTGCCAATTTTACCATAAATATCCGGCCTGTGTTCCGGATCTCTTCCGTAAAGTGTAACGCTATCAAATGCTGTTGAAAGTCTTTTCGCATCCATTCCTAATGATACGTAATGGAAACGCCTGTTCGTACGTTCCGGCCCGCCTTCACCGGCAAACATACGTGTTGGATCTTCTCCTTCTCTTTTGAAGGGAAAAACTCCTGCGGTATACGGAAATTCTCCTGGAACATTTTCCTGCAAGTTCCATCTTAAAATATCGGCCCAGCCTTTAAAATGAGGAACAGCTACTTTGGGAATTTTTGTATGCGATAGGCTTTCACTAGAGGTTTTGATTTTTAGTTCCTTGTCTCTTACTTTATAAATATAAAACTCTCCCTTATAATTTTCAGTTTTCTTTTCCCAGTCCTGCAATATTTTTTTACAAAAACCATCGAACTTTAACTCTGTATCCGAATATAGTTCCTGCAATTTTTTTATTAACCTGTCCTTGTCTTCTACTTTGGAAGTGTTGAGTTGTTGAATTGTAGAGTTAAGTGAATAGAGTTTATCTGCAATTTCACATTGCACATTTACCCATTGGTCATAACTTCTGTTATTCTCCGATATCTCGCTCAGATAGCGGGTTCTGGCAGGCGGTATAATAAATACCTTCTCAGACATTTCATCGCTCGCGGTTAAGTTCGATTTAAAAATATCACCAAATTTTTCCGCAACTTTTCCCATAACAGCTTTATACAGCCTGTTCATTCCCGGATCATTGAATTGAGAAGCAATAGTACCAAATACAGGAATCTTATCATCATTCACATCCCATAACTGACGATTACGCTTGTACTGTTTTTTTACATCACGAATAGCATCCAATGCACCTCGTTTGTCAGATTTGTTGAGCGCAACAATATCCGCAAAATCTAGCATGTCTATTTTTTCCAATTGCGTTGCTGCTCCATACTCGGGAGTCATCACATACAACGAAACATCACTGTGGTCTAAAATTTCCGTATCGCTCTGCCCTATTCCACTTGTTTCAAGAATAATCAAATCATAAGCAGCAGCCTTTAATACATTCACCGCCTCCTGCACATATTTTGACAGAGCCAAATTACTTTGCCGCGTTGCCAATGAACGCATGTAAACCCTGTCATTACTTATAGAGTTCATACGAATACGATCACCTAACAATGCTCCGCCTGTTTTTCTTTTCGATGGGTCGACAGAAACAATTGCAATTGTTTTGTCTTTGAAGTCGACTAAAAATCTTCTTACCAATTCATCCACAAGAGAAGACTTACCTGCACCACCCGTACCGGTAATACCCATTACAGGAATTTGTTTATTCTGCCTAGCAAGCGATTCAACTTCGTTATTTATTTTTTTAAATTCTTCCGGAAAATTCTCAGCAGAAGAAATAATTCTTGCAATGGATTTTATATCCTTTTTGCCTAGTGATTTTATTTCACCATTAACATTTTGTCCGCTCGGAAAGTCGCACTTCTGGAGCATATCATTTATCATGCCCTGCAGGCCCATTGAGCGGCCATCATCAGGAGAATAAATTCTTCCTATACCATGTTTATGCAACTCTTCAATTTCTGTCGGTAAAATAGTTCCCCCGCCTCCGCCAAAAATTTTAATATGTCCGCAGCCATTTTCCTTCAACAGGTCATACATGTATTTAAAGTATTCCATGTGCCCGCCCTGGTATGAGGTAATGGCAATGGCCTGTGCATCTTCCTGGATAGCGCAATCAACGATCTCTTTCACGGAACGGTCATGGCCAAGATGAATAACTTCTGCCCCGCTGGCCTGGATGATGCGGCGCATGATGTTTATAGCGGCATCATGCCCATCAAATAGTGATGCAGCAGTAACTATTCGTATTTTATTTTTAGGCTGGTAAATTGATGTTGTTGGGATATTCATCTTACGTAATTTCTAACACACCTAAATTTACACTTTTTTAGGCTTTTAAAGGTGTTTTTATTAAAAAAATGAGATTACTACAGGTCAATCCGTTTGCTTTGAAGATAGCTTTGCTCTACTTTTATAAAGGCCGTATTTATTTAATCATTTTATCCTAAAATGAAACAAAGAAAATTACTAAGTCAACGTCACCCATTTTTATATTTTATTGCGATTTGGGCAAGACGCATTAACCGCTATTTCGATTGGTACCTAGGAAGTGTAAAATACGTAAGCCAAAGAACACAAGGCAAGTTGCCGTTTAGAATAAAAAAACACCAATCCGTTTTATTGAAAAAGCTTGGCAATAGTGATATGCAATTACAAGTTAATAAAGTGACCAACATAAAAATTGCAATTAAAAATATTGACGGTATTATAATTAAACCGGGAGAAACATTTTCTTTTTGCAAACTGGTAGGCTTACCAACAAAACAAAAGGGTTATTTACATGGTATGGAATTAACTTTCGGTGAAGCAAGACCAGGAATTGGTGGTGGTATTTGTCAAATTTCAAATCTTATTCATTGGTTAGTTATCCACAGTCCCCTAACAGTTATAGAACGTTATCACCATTCTTTTGACCCCTTTCCGGACGATGGAAGAGTTTTACCATTTGGCAGTGGAGCAACAGTTTTTTATAATTATCGTGACTATCAATTTACTAATAATACCAACTATACTTTTCAAATATATTTATGGTTGACAGATAAATGTTTAGATGGGGAATTAAGAATTGACACAGAACTGGACTACAACTATCATGTGTTTGAAAAGGAACATGTGTTTATGAAAATAGACGGGAAGTTTTACAGAAGAAATGAAATCTGGAGAAATAAAACCATGAAGTTTCAAAGCGGAAAGATTACTGACTCGGAATTAATTACAAAGAATTTTGCCCGAGTGACTTATATACCTGATAATTTCATAGAAGAAAAACAATGATAAAAAAAGCAGTTGTCCGGGTTTGTATTCTATTGCTAATTACATTAGTCGCTTATTATTTTTATCCTGAGGAAAAATTGCCTCCAGATATTAAAATCAACGCTTTGGTTGTACTCAAATCTAAAAGACAATTACTTGCCTATAGCAATGGAAAATTGATTAAGACCTATAAAATTTCATTGGGACGAACTCCTGTTGGAGACAAAGAATATCAAGGTGATGGAAAAACACCGGAAGGAATTTATTGTATCAATGATAAAAATCCCAACAGCAGCTGTTATATGAATCTGGGCGTTTCATATCCCGACCAGCAAGATATTGAGCGCTGCAAAAAAACAAACAAGCATACCGGAGGAGATATAAAAATTCATGGACTTCTTAACGGCCAGGGATATATTGGTAAATTTCACCGTTGGTATGATTGGACCGCAGGATGCATAGCGGTTACCAATGATGAAGTTGAAGAATTATACAATGCTGTTGAGATTGGAGCTAAAATCGAGATCAAACCATAGTATGATTATTGGCGAACTAAAATCCAAATATCATTTATCTTTACTCATATGAGAATCCGGTTCCATCATTTTATTGTATTCACATTTATTGCAGGTATTCTTAATGCTCAAAGAGTAAGTACAACTATCAAAGCGCCTTTACCTGTAAAAGTAAATGCACAAGCAACAGTAATGGAGGCTCCGGATGGTGCAGTGATGGACACTTTGAAAAAAATCACATCCCTTACAGTTTACGAAACAAGCGGTAATTGGGCGCATTGTATTTATGGTGAACGCAATGGATGGATAAACATGAAATACATTCCGGGATTTACACTCATTGCACATAATTTTATTCCCGGTTATAATGGAGGGTTAATAAAAGTAGATGCGAACTGTACCGCAAACCCCGCCGACAGAAAAATTATCTATTACCAAGAGCATGAACAATTCAGTGGCAAATCATTATTTACATTTTCTGAATTTGGACTTACTGAGAACGATACAATTCCCTATTGGATATTTTATACCGGCAATGCAGAATATCCATATATGCTATTGTTTGGCGGTCATGCCGGTGATATGCATCATGAAGTGCCTATCGTGTCATTGTTTGGAGCTGAAAGTATTTTAACATGGTATCCTAACGCAGGAAACAGAATGACATCTGAGTTTATTGGAATAAATAATAATATGCCCGTGATCCGTGAAGCATACTATTGCATGATACCGATAAATACTCAATTAAAAATAGATGATGGAAAGATAAAAAGAGTAAAAGGAGTCTTTGATAAAAAAATGTATAACAAGGAAACCTCTGGTGACTTGATATTAAATGCACAAATTATACTTTACAAAACATCGGATGGTAATGGTATTGCAGGAAAAGGAAAAGTTGGTTGGAAATATGAAACTCTCGAACTTTTAGAAGCCGACTTTACAACAGATATGATCAAAATCAGACTGAATGGATCGCTTGAAGGCTGGCTTAAAAAAAAGGAATTTATAACTGCATTTCCTGCATTTTATAGTATCGCTTGCTGCGGATGCGGGTAAGGAAGTTAGAAGTAATAAATCAAATTTTCTAAAACTACAACCGACAACTCTCTTCCTAACTCCTAAATATCAAATCATCTTAGTAATGCCACATTCCCTTCTCTCTTCACTTCTTCCCCACTCTTATATACAGCTTTAAAGACATAATAATAAATTCCGCTATCTACTCTTTTTGTATTGTACGTCCCATCCCAACCTTTGCTTACATCAATACTTTCAAAAACTTTTTCGCCCCAGCGGTTAAAAATCTCCCATTTCATGGTTTGTATACAATTTTGTTTTACATAAAGTATTTCATTGTTTCCATCTTCATTGGGAGAAAATGCGTTGGGAATAAATAATTCACCACAAGGCACCGGCGATTCTTCAACGGTGATCACTACCGAATCGGTTCCATGACAATTAGTAACATAATAGGTGGTCGTTATTAATGGTGATGCCACAGGATTTTTGCAGGCAGTACAACTTAATCCTGTCGCGGGAGACCAGGTATATGAACCGCTGCCCGAAGCGGTAAGTGTGGTGCTTGCACCATAGGCAATAATTACGTTATTGCCTGCATCTGGCGCCGCAATGGGCAGTGAGGTATCAAAATAACTTTCAATAAAAACAGGTAAACCAGATTGAGAAGTGCCTGTAGTTAAAATAATTGAGTTAGCAGAATAATTACACGCAGCGCCTGCAAGATCAGGATTATTGAATACACTAATGTATGCATAGGGCCACTCGGCTACATATAACTTACCATCTGATGCCAACTGTAATAAACCATAATTTCCCTGTGATGAGGGTTTGCTGGCCACTGTGGTTTTAGAGGCAAGAATTGCAGCGCCATTCCCGGCACTCATATTGTATTGCTCTATTTTTCTTGGAGTGGTATAGCTACTCACATATAACTTGGAACTGTTTGGTGAAAAGGAAAGTCCGTAACTATTAGTAACCGTAGCGAAGGTTGGACCTGATAACACTCCTGTTTCATTATTAAAATTGCAGAACATTAAATTGTTGTTTGTCTGTCCGCAAACCAAGGCCAGTTTTTGACCGTCAGGAGAAAATTTCATTTGGCCGGCAGCTTCAGCATTGTTACGTGCTACTGTTCCCACAAACACAGGGCCGAATTTACTTATCACAGGGTTACCTACTCCGGCAGCTGTTACAGAAAAAACATAAAATGAATCAGAGTTCCATTTATGCGTTGCCACCCAGTAATCTGTTCCGTTACATTGCAACACAGCGCTGAGTTGTTCAGATGCAGGAGTATATAAAGGTTGATTTTTTGTAGTGACATCACCTTTACCACCATTCAATGTCATATCAATAATGGAATAACTAAGTCCGCCATACGAACCAAAATAACCACCATATGCATCAAGAGTAAATAAAATAAAAATGTTTGTGGTGCCGGGCTGTGGAATAACAACTGCACCCTCCGTGGTGGAACTATTTCCAAACAATCCCCATCCATTAGGCATCATGGTATGTGTGTTATCCCAAACCGTTATACCGTCTGAATAAAATAATAAGGCTCCTGTAGTTTTATCACTGAACGCGGTACTTGCTTCAATACTTTGCATGACAGATCCTGCATTTGAAACAGGAGAGCCTGAATTAAAATCCAGCCAGGCATTGTTCCCAAAAAACCAATTATTAGTTTCCTTTTGTGAAAAGGAAAATGTCGTTAACAGCATAATAAAGGAAAACGAGGAAAACACTTTTAACATACTTCTAATTTACAAAACGAATATAAAACTTCAGCATTAAATCGACGTTCAAAATAGGAATTCCTTCTTTTACCGAAACAAATGCCTCTCTGAACGCATTTTAATTAAACATTGCCGCCTAAAAAAGTAGCTTGTACCTGAATAAATAACAAAAAGTAAAATAAAATTTGCGCAACCAAATAATTGCACATATATTTGCAACCAGTTAGTTGCGTAAATTAAATTCACATGAAAGCAGACATTTTCCATGCAATAGCGGATCCTACCAGGAGAGCAATTTTAGTACTCATTGCATCACATGCGATGACACCAAATGCCCTGGCAGAACACTTTAATTCGAGCCGGCAGGCCGTATCCAAACACATACAGGTACTGGCCGATTGTGAGTTAGTGAAACAGGAAAAGAGTGGAAGGGAAATACATTATCATTTTAATGCAAAAAAAATGAAAGAGATCGACAAATGGATTAAACAATTTCGTAAACATTGGGAAGACCGCTTTAACCAACTTGATGAAGTACTAAATAACCTAAAAACCAAAAAAAAATGAACAAAAGCTTATTAATGAATTTTTCTGTTGACAAGACTAACAAAAAAATTAATGTGGAAAGAGAATTTGTAGCACCGCTGGATAAAGTATGGGCTGCGTGGACACAAAGTGAAATCCTTGACAAATGGTGGGCCCCCAAACCGTGGAAATCTGAAACAAAAAAACAGGATTTCAGGGAAGGTGGTCATTGGTTGTATGCCATGGTTGGACCTAACGGAGAAAAACATTGGGCAAGAGCAGATTATAAAACTATTAAACCTCAAAAAAGTTATTCGCTAAGAGATGCATTTTGTGATGAGAATGGAAATATTAGTGCAGGACTTCCAGGTGCGGACTGGGTAGCTTCCTTCTCCGATAAAAATGATTCGACTATTAGAGTTTATACCGATTAAGTTTATTATGCATACTTCACTTTTAATTTCAA
>CAZQIC010000061.1:0-25619 GCA_964593555.1 uncultured Bacteroidia bacterium
CTTAGATACGATTTTATTAGATTGTTTTTAACATTCTATTTTTAGAACTCCCCTTCAATGAATAAAAGATCTTTCCGAAATTTATTTTTTGTAATTTCTTTTTTAGTTGCGGGTGTTTCATTTGCCCAGCAAACATATAATTCCAAAGGCAAAGAGTTTTGGGTCAGTGTTATGAATGCAGGAGGTAATATTTCTCCTATAACTTTCTATATTACCAGTGATGTTGCAACCTGTGGAAGGATTGAAATTCCACTCGGAACTTTTTCACAAAACTTTACGGTTGCCGCAAACTCTACTACATCGATTATAATGCCTTGGGGTGCGGCATATCTTCAGCCTCCTGAGTTAGATCAGATAATTAATAAAGGTGTACATATCATAACAGATGATTCTGTGTTGGTTTATATGTCAAATGAATCATCTGTTGCATACGATTCCGAAATGATCTATCCCGTTCAATCGCTGGGTACTTCATACGTTACTCCCTGCTATTGGGAAAACGTTTCGGGTTCAGGATTTTCACAGTTTTCTATTGCGGCTACTCAAAATAATACTACTATACAAATAACTCCCAATGCCACTATACTTGGCCCTGGCCCTGCGTTTACTGCAAGCAGAACAGCGGGCACACAGTTCAGTTTAAACTTGAATGCAGGTCAGGTATACCTCGCCGTTGCAAATGGTGATCTTACAGGAAGTATAATTACTGCCGATAAACCCATAGCTTTATTTGGAGGGGCCACTATATCCTTTGTTGGTTTCTGCAGTGCGGGCGATCATTTATGCGAGCAGGTATTACCTCCGTCTAATTACGGTACACAATATGTTACAGCTCCCCTTCAGACAAGACTGGGCGGAGATATGTTTAGAATAACAGCTTTGCAAAATGGGACTTCTTTTACAATTAACGGAGGCGCACCATTTGTACTAAATGCGAATCAATGGAAGGACACGGTATTAGCTGTTGCAAGTGAGATAATATCAAACAAAAAAATTATGCTTGCGCAGTTCGCTCGTGGTTCGAATTGTGATGCGCAACTAGGGGATCCATTTATGATCATGCTGCATCCCATTACTGAAATGAATACGAACTCTTTATTTTTTATGTTCAATCCATTTTCACAATTTCCGGTTCGGTATGTAAATATTATTGTCGCTACTGCCAATACAGGAAGTGTGCAGCTGAATGGGGTGGGGATCGGAGCCTCGTTTGCGCCTGTTCCTTCAAACCCATTATATTCATTTGCGCAAATGACCGTGCCGGTAGGTACTAACAGGATCACCTGTCCGCAAGGTTTCGTAGCTAACGCATATGCTTTTGGGGGGTATATTTCATATGGTCATGCAATTGGGGATGTAAAAAATATTTTAAATAATCCTGTCCTTAAAGCCAGTTGCAGTGGTAATGGTGTGGTTCTTAATGCAACACAGGGAAGTGGTTATATCTGGAGTCCGGCAACTTCGTTAAACTGTTCAACATGTCAGTCGGTAACGGCAACTCCTACGAGTGCTGCATCATATACAGTTAATTTTACTTCTGCAACAGGTTGTGCTGATGTGCTGTATTTTAATGTTGATGTTGATACAGTGAAAGATGCATCGATCACATCAGTTCCAAATATTTGTTTAAGCGATCCTCCATTCAATTATATGGCTGTTGATACCGGAGGTGTATGGACAGGTCCCGGGATTACTAATTCTGCTTTAGGAACTTTTGATCCTGCAACAGCCGGAGTTGGAACACATACCATTATTTATTCTATTTCCGGTTTGTGCGGTGATGTGGATACAACTGTAATATCAGTTATTCAATTGGCGAATTCCACTATAAGTGCGGTAGGGCCTTTCTGTGAAAATGACCCTCCTTTAAATCTTAATACCGTAACTGCAGGTGGCATTTGGTCGGGATCAGGTATAACAAATACGGCAACGGGAGTATTTAATCCTTCTGTAGCAGGTGTGGGGACACATTCAATAACTTATGCGATTGCAGGTTCATGCGGTGATACAGGTTATGCGGAGGTTGTTGTAAATGCGTCTCCGGTTGCTTCAGTTTCTGCTGTTAGTTTTATTTGTTTGGGAGATAGTATAATGTTATCTGCATCAGGTGGTAGTACTTATTTGTGGAGCAACGGCTCACCCGATTCAACATTAGTGCTGCATCCAACAAATGCGGGAACCTATACTTATTCGGTTATTGTTGCAAATGCAAATTGTGCATCAAGGGATTCTGTAACGTTTACTGTAACCGCATTGCCAGCAGCAAATGCCGGACCAGATGATACGATTTGTATTGGACAATCAGTAAACTTGATTGGCTTGGGTGGAAATAATTATTTGTGGAATACAGGAGAAACTGCAAATCTGATAAACGTTTCCCCGGCAAATGACAGCACTTATACTCTTGTAGCTTATTCAGGCGCATGTACTGACACAGATATGGTAAATATTATTGTTGCGCCATATCCCTTGGCCAATGCGGGAAGTGATACTTATTTGCTGCCTGGTGAAATTACTATTCTGAATGCTTCCGGTGGAGGTGCATATTCCTGGTCGCCGGCTGTTGGTTTAAGTTGTACTAATTGTGTTTCGCCTGTTGCTTCACCTGCAGAGACCACAACCTATATTTTAACTGTTACAGATTCTTATGGCTGCACGGATTCAGATACGATTACAATTACTATTGAAAAAGATTGCGGAAGTTTCTACATGCCTAATGCATTCTCACCAAATGGAGATGGGGAAAATGATGTATTGCAGGTTTATTCTAAATGTGTCAGTGCAATTTTAGTTGAGATATTTGATCGCTGGGGTAAAAAGGTTGCAGAGATAAAAAATACTTCCGATGTATGGGATGGTACTTATAAGGGCGAGTTTTTTAATTCGGATGTTTTTGTTTACTCAGCTAAAGTTAAATTTTATAACGGTGAGGAGATCGAAAGGAAGGGGACTGTTTCCCTGGTCAGATAAATTTCAAAACAAATTTCAGGAATATAAATGGTAGAGAAGTAAACTACTTCTTTATGATATTCTTTCCAACAAACACAGTTCCCTTCTTAATATGGTTTTCTCCCTTGAGGTCATTGACAGAGATCACCCACATGTAATAATCTTGTTGAACAATATCATCCGGAGTTTTCCCGATAGGTTTTGCCCAGCTTGCTTTTCCATCCCATCCTTTGTTTACATCCTCGGTATAATAGATTAGTGCGCCCCATGTGCTATAAATAAATAGTTTGTAGGTAGAAAGATCGCAGGCTTCCATGTATGCAGGTTTGAAAAAATCCTGGTAGCCGTCACCATTCGGACTAAATGCGTTTGGTACTTCTAAATAAAAGTCGGTCTCTTCCGCAGTAACAACAACTGAATGTGGTACAGTGTCTTTACATCCATTTGCATTCGTTACGATCAGGCTAACTATATAAGTGCCCGCTGAACTGTAAGTGAAACTTGTGGAAGCCGAGGTGCTTGTAGAATTTGCTGCATCACCAAGATGCCATTCGTAACCTGTAACACTTGGAGTTGTATTTGTAAAAATGAAATTTGTTGTGGTGTTCCCCGTTGCGGTTGATGGGTTTATTGTAAAGCTCGCTACAGGTTTAGGATAAACTGTTATGGTGTTTGACGCTGCAGAAGTATTTGAACAACCTTTGCTATCCGTTACGGTTAGCGTTAGGCCATAAGTACCTGAGGCGGTATATGTGTGCGTGGAATTAGAAGTGGTAGAGGTGTTTCCGTCTCCAAGGTTCCATGCCCATATAACTCCGATAGGAGAGGAGGTATTGGTTAGGTTAACAACATGCGGCGCGCATCCTGATGAATTATCAATTGTAAAACTTACTGCCGGTAAGCTATCAACCGTAAGTGTAAAACTTCTGACAGCAGCAGTACTGCCACAATTATCAGTTACAGTAATTGTATAAACAGAGGTAATCGTTGGTTGCTTTGAAATGGTAGCAGTTGTTTCGCCTCCTGGTCCCCACGAATATGAATAATTACCATCGCCGCCTGTTGCGCTAGCAGAAATTATAGCTGTCTCACCATTGCAGATAGTGTTGCCTGAATTCGAGATTGGTGCAACCGCCAAGGGTTGGTTAACAATTACTGTAGCAGTTTTTGAAGCTGCTATACATCCTAAGCTATCAGTACCTGTAAGTGTATATGTTTTAGTTATAGTTGGTGAAACTGTTAGAGTGTCCGTTGTTTCCCCGCCTGGCATCCAAGTATAATTATAACTTCCTGTGCCACCTGTCGCTGAAGCTGTAAGTTGCAGGGATTGTCCTCTGCAAATGCTTCCTGCTCCTGTAACAGTTAATACAACTGCTGCAGGTTCTGTTATTAGCTTAGAAGTTGTTGCTGTGCAAGATGCTCCATCGGTTACTGTTACAGAATATAGGCCATCACAAAGTCCGGTTATGTCAGCTGTTGTTTCACTGTTTGACCAGATGTAACTAAAACTTGGTGTACCACCGGTAAGAGAAGTTGTAATTGCGCCATCACAAATACCATTGCACGATGCCATTGTAAATGATGAAACAGCTATTGAAAATCCCGACGCGTTAGGTACATTCACTGTTCCTGTTTTAATACATAGGTTTGCATCAGTAATTGTTACAGTATAATCTCCATTAGGTAAACTTGTCGCGGTTGCATCCGTTCCACCCGGTGCACTCCATTGATAAGAGTATGGAGACGTTCCTCCGGAAACACCTGAAACAGTTGCTGTCCCGTCAGGTGTGCCACAGCCAGCTTGTGTTGCAGTTATTGTGGTAATAGTAATTGCAGTCGGCTGAGAAATTGTTGCCGTTCCGGTTTTAGGACAAGAGTTTGCATCAGTAACAGTAATCGTATAATTACCTGCAGTTAAATTTGAAAGTGTGGTATTTGTTCCTCCAGGGGATGACCATGAATAAGTGTATCCACTCACACCACCACTGGCAGAGACTGATGCAACTCCGTTATTTCCTGTATTACAAGTTACACTTTGAGTTTGTGTGGCCGTTACTGTAAGAGAAGGTGGTTGGGAAACGGTAATTGTTGCTGTATGAACACATAAATTAGCATCTCTGATTGCAACGGTATATGTATTTGCACTCAATCCTGTGGCAGAAGAATTAGTCCCACCTGTAGGTGACCATGAATAACTATAACCTGGAGTTCCTCCACTTGCAGTAACAGTAGCGGCCCCTGTTGAATTTCCAAAACAATTAACCGACGTTGAAGAAATTGCACTATGTGAAACTGCCGATGCAGGTTGTGAAACAACAACTGTCGCGGTATGGGTACATAAGTTAGCATCTCTAATTGTAACGGTATAAGTATTTGCACCTAATCCTCCAGCGGAAGAATTAGTCCCACCTGTAGGTGACCATGAATAACTATAACCTGGAGTTCCTCCACTTGCAGTAACAGTAGCGGCCCCTGTCGAATTTCCAAAACAATTAACGGATGTTGAAGTAATTGCACTATGAGAAAGAGCCGATGCTGGCTGTGAAACAACAACCGTCACGGTATGGACACATAAATTAGCATCTTTAATTGTTACAGTATATGTATTCGCGCCTAATCCTGTCGCGGAAGAATTAGTCCCACCAGTCGGAGACCATGAATAGCTGTAACCCGGTGTCCCTCCACTTGCTGTAACAGTTGTCGTCCCTGTCGCATCTCCAAAACAACTTACTGAGGTGGAGGAAATAGCACTATGAGAAGTTGCGGATGCTGGCTGCGATACAACAACTGTAGCGGTATAAGAACACAAATTAGCATCTTTAATTGTTACGGTATATGTATTTGCTAATAACCCATTGGCAGATGAGTTTGTTCCTCCGGTTGGTGACCATGAATAAGTGTAACCTCCAACCCCGCCGCTTGCTGTAACAGTAGTAGTTCCTGTGGCATCACCAAAGCAACTTACTGATGTAGACGAAATAGCGCTATGAGAAACGGCAGTGGGTTCGGTAACGGTTACAGTAGCAGAAAATGAACAAGAGTATATGTCAGTAACCAAAACGGTATAAGTATCAGGAGGTAAGCCCGTAGCTACGGCGGTATTTCCACCTGTTGGTGACCACGAATATGAATATGGAAGCGTCCCTCCTCCACTTATCGTTATCGTCGCGGATCCATTATTCGCTCCATTACAGGTTAAACTAGTAGATCCTATAGAACCACTAATTACATTTGGTTCAAAAATAGAAACAGTTTGTGTTACTGTTGCTGGTGATGCATCAGTAACTGTAACAGTATGGACCCCACCGGAAAGTCCGGTTGCGTCTTCATCTGTTGAGTTATTGTCCCAGGTATAAGTAAAGGGGGCCGTTCCTGTTGGGGTAATGTATGCAATACCGTCACCTGCTCCATTACACGTCACCTGTTTTGTGGAATCAACAGTTACTGTTAAAGCAGAAACAGAATGATAGCTTAACAGTAAAAAGAAACTGATCGTGTATAATTTCCCAAAACAATTATAAAACCTCTTTTTGTGCACAAAATTAAGTTAACGGTTAAAAAAATCGTAAGCTTACAAAGATAACAATCTGGTTGAAAATACCATCGTTTTTATAGACTTTTTGATGCAAAAAGTAAGCCCCCTATAGCATGTGCTATAGGGGGCTTACTTTGAAAATTAAGAATCAAATGTCTATTTAAACTGAACGCTCATTTCAACCCTTCTGTTTTTCTGACGACCTTCAGGAGTTTTATTAGAAGCAATTGGTTTTTTATGACCGAACCACTCTGTAGATATCCTTGATTCATCGACGCCTTTTTCGACAAGATATTTCTTGACAGAATTTGCTCTGTCTTTAGAAAGTTTAAGGTTTTTCGAAGCTGCACCCTGATTATCGGTATGGCCCGCAAGTTTTAATGTCCAGGTAGATTTCTTAACAAGAAGTTTAGCTAACTCATCCAATGAAGGATAAGATTCTTTCTTGATAATATCTTTTCCTGTTTCAAACTCAAGGTTAGAGAAGGCTGTATTTAATACTTCTTCTTCCTCTTTCGCTAACACAGGACATCCGTTATTTTCTTTCGGGCCAGGGGTTTCTGGACACTTATCATCTTTGTCATAAACTCCATCGCCATCTTTGTCAGGATAAGGGCAGCCTTTGTTCTCTTTTAATCCCGGTACATCAGGGCAAAGATCTTCATGATCATAAACTCCATCACCATCTTTATCAGGACACCCTTTTTGTTCAACTGGTCCTGCATTGTCAGGACATAAGTCTTCAGAATCCTGAACACCATCACCATCTCTGTCAGGACAGCCGAAGAATTGAGCAACTCCCGCAACTGTAGGACAACTATCGCGTTTGTCTATTATCTTATCACCATCTGTATCTGGGCAGCCAAAAAATTCAGGTAATCCCGGATCATCTGGGCAGCTATCACGTTTGTCAATTATCTTATCACCGTCTCTATCAGGACAACCATTGAATTCCGCTAAACCAGGAGTATCCGGACATTCATCTTTATCATCAGGAATATGATCGCCATCACAATCAGGGCAACCCATAAATTCCCAAACACCTGGGAAATCTTTACACTTATCTTTTCTGTCAGAGATTTTATCCTTGTCCTTATCCTTGGTCTTGTTATACATGATAGGAACTTTAAGTGCAACATGCACATCAGTTCCATAAATATTTCTTGTTGCTATGTAAGGCAATAGGTCTGTAGTTCCAATAATAAGTGGTCCCATGCGTAATGATATCCCAAAGTTTTGTCCTGTCATTGGGTTGTATGAGAATGGTAAAAATATTCCGAACCACTTTTGATCCCAGCGCGGTGTAATTGAAATGGTGGTTATATCATGGATTTTATTTTCGTTGTTTTTATAACGTACCGCGAGGTAAGTGGTAAAGTTGACGTAGAAGTCTGCATAAACCATTAAATCAAATTGCGTACTGATTGCCGTAGGCAAATTCATACGGAAAGTTGGTTTTGTGTCGTGGTACGTAAATAAAGTTTTTAATGTATCCTCAACCTGGCCTAATGATTTTACACCATTGAGTTGATCGATGTCCCAGAAATCAATATCTGCAGTAAAGTCTCTGCTAAGCTCTCCTCTTTTAAATTTAATTCCTCCAATGTCAAGTATAGAAAATCCAATTTTGAATCTGTACTTGTTTTTATATTTCATATATAAGTTGGTGTCGCCATCCATCTCATATTTGTAATTGTTCCATTTAGGTCTGTATTCATAAACAGCTCCTAAATCGAGACCAAATCCGGGAGAAGAAACAAACTTGTACTTAACGTTTTCACCTATATCGTTAAAATTTGAAGAGTGGCCATATTTAATTTCTGATCTAAAAAGGGATAGTGTGTCGTTTGAAGTGAATTTGTAATCGAGATTACTTGCATAAAGGTATGCAGCCCCAAGGCCTTGAAGTAATTTTACTCTAGCAGCAGCTTTTAAAAAGTGTTTTCCTTCATCCATCAATACACGACCATAAGTTCCGCCATACTCGGCCCAGCTCATCATTTGGATATTGAGCTTGTCGTTTTTTAATTCTACATTATGTAAGCTGGGGTAGTTAAGGTCATTGTACGCGAGCGTTGCTAAGTCGTTGGAAACACCATCCACATTTAAATAGGTCCTAACTCTCCATGTAAATGCAACAGCATCCTTATTGGAGATGGTATACAATGCAGAAGGAAGGTTTATATTACTGCGTAGAAATACAGATTTGTCCTTATCATTTTTTTTGAATACTAAATAATTAGTTTGAAATAGAGTGTCCTTAAATGCTCCTTCATCTCTTAATGCGTCTGTGTGAATTCCAATATAATTATTGTATAAAAATACGCTTCCACCAACAAAATTTACGTCTAGTTTATAACGGCTGTCTACAACAGATGCAGGTTGCAGGTCAATACCTGTAACACCAGCGTAATTGCTGTTGGAGAATCCAAGAAAGTCCTGGGCAGTTACGTTGGTTATCGAAAATACCATCACGCAAATAAGTGTAATTAACCGGTTGATCATTTTGATATACAATAGGTTAGAAAAATAAAAAGCGAAGATATGAAATTTATTCTATTTGATAAGCGAAAATGCGGTTACTTGTGCCCACACAAATCATGAATAACGTACCATCGTTATTAATATCATCAAGAGTAAAACCTCCAATTCCTTTAAGGGGCATTCCTTTTAGTTGATTTCCGGCCAGATCAAAAATGTAAACTTCTTCAAATGAAGGGGAAATGGAGCCAATAAATGTTCCTTTTGACCCTGAATTAAAGATATACGGAACGGGTTTTATTTCTGTTTCAAAGTTATTCTCAAACAGGATGCTTTCGTCGTTATTTACAGCCCATAAAGTTTGTTCGTTTGACAGGATGAACTCGTTTGTTTTGTCGTTATTCAGATCATAACAAATAAACCCTGTATTTTCTTTTATTCCATCGGGTTTAAAGTTTTCTTTTTTGTTGTCAAGATACAGGCGCACAATAGCGTGTTCGATTGTATCGAATCCGATAATATACGTTTGGTCCATATTTTTTCCGGTCACAATTTTAAAACTGCCATTTGTGTTTTCGAGGGTAGTGTTAAGCAAAATTTTTTCCTCCCCATGTCGGTTTACAATTTTTACGTTACCAACCTTGTCTATATATGCTATGTAGTCCATTTTATTTACTGAAAAATAAAGCGCTTGTGTTTCGACTATTTCTGCGCTAGTGGGGTTTTGCCAGCCCTTGATCAATTCACCATTGGTTGAATAGTTGTATATGGTTTTATCTGAACATGGAATCAGTATGCGGTATGTTTTGTCGTTTTCATAATCAATAACGGTCAATGGGGCGGTGGAGGCCGCAGGTAGTTTTACGGGGAAATTTTTTACATCATCACCATTCCTGTCAATGAGGTAAATAAATGATGATGTATTAAAAAGCAATTGAAGTTTATTGTTGTTCAACCCATCTACCTGTGCAACACTGCCAATTATTTTTTCGGGTAAGAGGCGTTTCCATAACACCTGGCCTGTGGCATTTATAAGGTAGATCGTATTTGCATCATCCTGAATAAAAATATCTTTTGTTTTTGTGTGGTGGTTGAGCACTGTCTGAGGACTGCTTGTTATAGTAGTATCCAGCTGGGTTTCCCAAATGGTACTCACTTGCTTTTTGGAAACCGGGTTGTGTTTAACAAAAACGGTTGTATAGATGAGGTCGGCGTCAAATGAAAACTGAATACCATATGCCTGGATTTTTTTAATAAGCGAATCGTTTTCAGTGAATAGCTTTTCGTATTCGGTATTTAAAAGCGATCTGTATAATTCTCCGGAATATCCTGTGGAAGAGTAAAAATAAATGTTGGATTCGGAATCGAGGTGGCCATTGAAAAAATCGTTGTAGTACTCATCGTTTGCCAGTGTTTTATTTCTCGAAAAATTATCGATGAGCTGCTTTAATTCATCAGTTGAATTTCCAAAAATAATATAGTTGTCAATATGAGCAATGAAATTGTTTTTTATGTGTTTGTAAGCACTTCCCCATGTTGGAGCAAGTATATTGTTTAATGGAAGTTGAAAAATTTTATACCCCATGTAGGTGGTATCATTGTTGAGCGTATCACTTTCCGGAATCAGTTTTTTTAATTGGTTTATTGCAGCTAAGGTGTCATTTGTACTAAAAGCGGCAAAATAACTTAAGGGCTGGTCGGTTAAACTCTGACAGGCGAATAAAACAATTTCATTAGTTACCCATGAGGTTAGCGCAGTTTCAATTTTTTTATCCGCATTTACATCCGGAAAGATTTTTCTTTGTTTTGTTTTAAATGTTTCAATGTCGCTTAATCCATTAAAAACAAACCAAGCTGTATTGTAAGGAAGAATATTGGTAACATTTATTTCCTGTGGTTTTTGAGATTCAAAAATCGATAAATAATGATTCGCGGAATCATTTGCAGATGTGTAACCACTCAATAATATTTCATTTGTTTTAAGGGTGAGGTCTACCTCGGTCCATGCTGCTATATTGTTGAGTGAACGGGGAACTTCCGCCGAATTTAAAAACGGAGAAAGTAGGGCAGGCAGATTTTTATAATTAATATACACCGCCGCATCAGGCTTATCTCCCGCAGCCTTTTGAACTTTTTTAAAATTAATATCGGTCATTAAAGTTTCGCCGGAACTTAGCTGTTTAAGAGATTTTTCAATAAGTGAAATGTTTGTACTTATTAAAAGTATTCCCTTGTCGATCGCAAAACTAAACGCGGGCTTGTTGTTGATGTTTATAGTGTTAAGCTGGGAGTTGTCATCACTTTTAGCTGTAGTTCCGGTATTGGAAAGAAATTTTGTTACTGTTTCTTCTTCTATTGTATTAGGTAATGTTAAGCAGAATAAAAAGTCTATTTTATTTTCGCCGGTAAGTTGAGCCGATATAAAAACCGGGTAATCATTTAATGCCTCATCAATGTCTTTATTGATTGATAGCAATGAATCTATATATGCGGCGTTATTATTTATACTCTGAAAGGTTTCTGTTTTTATAATGTCTTTCCATATCAAATTGGATTGGGATAGCTTTTTCCAGGTATCTCTTATATTACTTGTTTCAATAATTAATGAAGCATCTAAGGGTATTGCATTGAGTGCGTTGCCCGGAGGAGTTTTTATTCTTTTAAAGTAAAAGTATCCGTAAATGCAAGAGACAATTATACCCAGCAGAAGTGAAACAAGTAATACTCTTTTAGGTATAGACATGCTTATGAAAATAAAAATTTTGAATTACAGCTCAAGCGAAAGTTGGTTAGGAAGTAAAGTAAAACTTTTTCTGTGATGTTCATTTGGTCCGTGTGCTCCAATAGCAGATCTGTGAAGCTTTGTAGCGTATCCTTTATTTTGGTTCCAGCCATAGTTAGGATAGAATTCATGAAGTTGTTCCATGAGATCGTCTCGGTATGTTTTGGCTAAAATAGATGCGGCTGCAATTGAAAGGTATTTTGCATCGCCTTCAATAATGCAGGTATGCGGAATCGTTTTGTACTTGTTAAACCTGTTTCCGTCAATGAGTAAAGATTCCGGGGGTGTTTTTAACTGATCTATTGCGCGATGCATGGCAAGGAAGGATGCATTAAGGATATTTATCTCATCAATCTCCTGAGTACTCACAATACCTACCGCCCATGCAATTGCCTTTTCTTCGATCAACGGTCTTAATTCTATTCTTTGTTTATGGGTAAGTTGTTTGGAGTCATTTAATAACTTATTGGAAAAATTTTTAGGGAGAATTACCGCTGCCGCATATACTGGCCCTGCAAGGCATCCGCGGCCTGCCTCATCGCACCCGGCTTCAATATGATCTTTATTGAAAAATTTTTTCAGCATCAGTTTCTAATTGTTTTTTCAATAGAACTCCATAAAAGTTTCGCAGACTTATCCCATGAAAAATTATTTTTTCTTTCACGGCCTTTCTTGATCAACTCTTTTCTTAAATTTTCATCTGCGTATATTTTTATCATGGCATTTTTAATAGCATCAATGGACATAGGATCTACCGACAATGCAGCATCTCCAGCTATTTCAGGGATTGAGCTTGTGTTGGAACAGATTACGGGCGTATCGCAGCTCATGGCTTCAATAATGGGTATTCCAAACCCTTCAAAGTATGGGATATAAGTAAGTGCCAGCGAGGCTCCATATACACCGGCTAACTCGGCATTGTTCAACCTTCCGGCAAAAATTACATCAGTTTTATATTGCATGGCGTCATAGGCTTGCTTTATTTCGGTGGTCCACCAGTACCTATCACCTACAATTAATAGTTTAATATTATTGCTGCCGTTTTTTTTGAACTCATCAAACGCCCGAAGAAGGCGCGCAATGTTTTTTCTTGGCTGTAGTGATCCAACGAATAAAAAGTAATCAGCACCCTGCGTAAATTTGTTTTTGACTTTGGTTTGTTCGCTTAAATCAATTGGTTTAAAATATTCAGTGATGCCATTGTAAACCACATCTATTTTGTCGTTGCTAATGTCATATGTTTTTACAATATCCTGTTTGGAAAATTCAGAGACAGTCGCAATGCGCGTTGCTTTTTTCGCAAATTTTGGAAAAAAGTGATTGTAATATTTTCTTACGGAGTAGGGGAGGTCCTGCGGATAATGGGCAAAATTAATATCATGAATTACCGGAAGTGATTTACATCTTGCTCTTAAGCTAAGATACCCATCCGGTGATAAAAAAAGATCGGGCTTAAGTTTATTAAGGACATTGCCAACCGACATTTCAAACCAAATGTAAAACAGGACAGGGTGCCTGGCCTGCGGGCCAAGAATTAACGGAGTTATATTGTCAGAAAAAATAAATTCCTCATCAAAATCCCTGTCGAATAAAAAAACAAAATGATGCTCTTTATGCTCTGTAGTGATACGTTTTAAAGTCTCATGGGTGAAGCGTCCGATACCATCCAGCTTATTTTTAATAAGCAATCGGGTATTAACAGCTATCGTCAATTGTTCGGCCTCCATAAGGTTTGTCTGCTAATCACGAAAATATGATAATTTTGCTGTTAGTTGATAAGAGTTTGACCAATATCTGTCAACAAAACATCAATAAGATGCAAACTTGAAGAATACCATTAAATATATTTTGCATAGGCTACTTGGGTTCCAAAACTACTTGTTTGCTTTTTCTGCGTTTAAAATTTATACTCTTAAATGGGATAAAAAGGAAAATGATTTTTTTTATTTTCTGGATCAAATTTCTGGTGATGACACGGTGTTGGATATAGGGGCTAATATTGGAATTATGTCGGTGCATATGTCAAGAAAGGCTTCTTCGGTTATCGCATTTGAGCCGGTTCCGGAGAATCTGACAACATTAAAACGCATCTTGAATTTTTTTAATGCAAAAAATGTTGTGTTAAAAGAGGTTGCGCTTGGTGAAAAAAATGGAGAAATAGAAATGGTGATGCCCAAAGTGGGTGAGGTGAAAATGCAGGGGTTGAGCCATGTTGTCGATGAATCAATAAGGGATTTTAATGAAGGCATAAAATATAAAGTGGCACTTAGCAGATTGGATGATGTAGCGGGCTTATCAGAAAAGAGAATAACAGCTATAAAAATGGATGTGGAGAATTATGAGTATCCTGTTTTGAAAGGAGCCGAGGAACTTTTAAGGAAAAATAAGCCTATCATTTACATTGAACTTTGGGAAAACGATAACCGTGAAAATTGCTTTCGTTTCATAAAAGAAATGGGGTATGAAATAAAAGTACTCATGAATGGCATTTTAGTGTCTTTTGATAAGGGAATTCACAACAAACAAAACTTCTTTTTTATACCAACTTAGGACTATTTTATTTGGGAATATTCCCCCTCTTTCTTAAACCTTAATTGATTACTTTTGCAGTATGCACAAAAAGTTTGTTACTAACATTGGTATACTGCTTTTTCTGAATTTGCTTATCAAGCCATTTTGGATATTTGGTATTGAAAGAGAAGTTCAGCACGTTGTTGGCGATGCTAACTATGGGGAATATTTTGCTTTGTTCAATTTTTCCTTTTTGTTGAACATATTTCTTGACTTTGGTATTACTAATTTCAATAATAAAAACATTGCGCAGAATAATCACCTTCTAACTAAACATTTTCCAAGATTATTTGTTCTAAAGCTTGCCCTTGCGGTCATATATATAATAGCAACAATAATCATTGGTGTTTTTATTAACTACGACATTCGACTTACTAAACTTTTGTTAGTTCTAGGTTTTAACCAGTTCCTGATCTCTATGGTGCTTTACCTGCGCTCGAATCTCCTTGGATTACATTTGTTTAAGATAGACAGTATTGTTTCTGTATTGGACAGGGTAATAATGATCGCCATATGTGCCGTTGTGCTTTGGGGCAATATATTTGATGTAGAAATGGATGTGATGTTCTTTGTTTATACTCAAACGGCAGGATATTTTTTAACCGCACTTATTGCTTTTTTCATTGTGGTTAGTAAGGCGGAATTTTTGAAATTGAATTGGAGCTTCCCTTTTTCATTGATGATCCTGAAAAAAAGTTTTCCTTTTGCTGTGTTGGTTTTACTGATGACTTTTTATAATCGGATTGATGCAGTGATGCTGGAAAGGATGCTTGATGATGGGGCAAGCCAAGCTGGGATATATGCTAAGGGATACAGATTTTTGGATGCAACAAATATGATTGCTTACTTGTTTTCTGTTATATTACTTCCCACTTTTTCTAGGATGATAAAGTACAGGGAGTCAGTAGAGCAATTGGTGAAACTTTCCTTCACTCTACTGGGTTCATTGGCAATATTAGTAGCTGCTGGTTGTTGTTTCTATTCTGGAGAACTTATGCAATTGCTTTATCCAACAGATAATACAGAACAGACTGCTCAAATCTTTGGGGCGCTGATGTGTTGTTTTATTGCAACATCTACCACCTATGTTTTTGGCACTTTACTTACAGCGAATGGTAATTTAAAAGAGTTGAATATAATTGCCGGTTCAGGTATGCTAATAAATATTTGTTTAAACCTCATTCTTATCCCTCATTATAGCGCTTTTGGTTCAGCAGTTGCCAGCCTTATTACACAGGTGCTAACCGGTTTTGCTCAGGTCCTAATGGTACAGCATAAGTTTAAGTTTAGGGTTAATTATCGCCTATTAGTGACATTAGCAATTTTTGTAATTGGTGTTATAGCATTTAATTACTTTTCAAAATATGTTTCAGCTAACTGGATGATTAATTTTGCAGTAATGATTTTCGCTTCAGGGGTGTGGGCTTTTACTATCCGTTTATTAAGTGTAAAATCAATGGTTCGCATACTAAAATACGGGTGATTTTCGTTTACCCGAAACCCAGCGTATTTGGGTTAAAAAGTCTATTTTTGTTCGAATTTTATAAGCTATCAAAATGACAAATTCAAATACCCCGGAATTTCATTCGGTAAACCTACTGGCATTTATTTATAGGTGGAGAAAGCACTTGATAATTATTTCTTTATCAGCGGCCCTAGTGTCCTCTATTGCTTCATTTATTATTACTCCTAAATATAAATCTACCGCTATAATTTTTCCTACACTTATGAATACCGCTTCAAGAGCGCTTATGGAAGAGTTTTCCGGCTCTCAGAAAGATCATTTGCAGTTTGGTGAGGAAGAGCAGGTGGAGCAAACTATGCAGGTATTAAAATCTCAGGAGCTGAGAGAAAGAATTTGTGAGAAATTTGATTTAATGCACCATTATGGTCTTGACCCAAATGAACCTATGAGCGCAACTTTTTTGAAAGAAGATTTCGATGATATGGTAAGGTTTAAGGCCACAGAATACCTTTCTATAAAAATTGATGTGATGGACCCTGATCCGGCTATGGCAGCTAATATTGCCAATGGGATCATTGAGATGATCGATTCTGTAAAAGGCAGGATGACGAAAGATAGGGCAGCGGCTGCATTGAAAATTTCTAAGGGAGAAATAACAAAATTATATGATGAAGAAAAATTTCTGGTCGACTCTATGGAGTTTTTCAGGAAAAAAGGAATTTATGAACACGATCTCCAGGTAGAGGCCTATGCAAAAGGCTATGCAAAAGCTATTGCTTCAAATAATATGTCAGGAGCAAAAATGCTTGAGGATAAAATGAAAATGTTTGAAATGTATGGCGGAACATTTTTAGTACTCAGGGAAAAACTCTGGGCGGTAAGAGAGAGAATTAGAATCCTTAAATATAAATACGAACAATCAGTGGTTGATTATGATAACTCGCTTCCGTATAAATTTGTTGTGGATAAAGCTGAACCTGCAGAAAAGAAAGCTTCACCAATACGCTGGCTTATTGTTGTGGTTTCCACATTGTCTGCATTCGCAGCAACAGTTGTAGTACTCATTCTCATCGAGAATTTTTCTAAGATCAAATTAAAATAAATTTCAGGAATGCCTCTAAAGCATCGTCTTGTATGGCTGTATAGCTCGTTGGCGTTATTTATCGCGCTAAATACATATGTGTTAGTTAAGCAGAATTATTATTTCTATCTCTATAATTTTTTGCCGGGCATTTTGCTTTGTATTTCCCTTGCAATCTTTTCTATCGATAAATTATTTATGCTGGCAGTTTTTGCCACACCGCTTGCCATTAACCTAAGGGATATGGATGTTGGACTTTCATTGAGTCTGCCAACAGAGCCAATTTTATTGGGGATCACGCTTATGTTCATTATAAATAAACTTTATACCGGCAATTATGATGCAAGAATAGCTAAGCATCCTGTGTCCATTGCTATTTATGCTAATTTGTTCTGGATATTTATGACAACAATTACAAGCGAACTACCATTGGTATCACTGAAGTTTCTGGTCGCAAGAATATGGTTTGTGGTAAGTTTTTATTTCTTAGGTGTGGAAATATTTAAAAACTTTTCGAACATCAATAAGTTCAATTGGCTGTACATGGCCTCGCTTATTGTTGTTGTGCTTTATACACTTGTGAGCCATGCCCAATTTGGTTTTGATGAAGAAGTCGCCAACTGGATCATGAATCCTTTTTATAATGATCATACTGCTTATGCTGTTGTGCTTGCTATGTTTTTTCCGGTGCTGTTGGCTTATTTATTTTATAAACCCTATAGTAAGTTGGTGAGATTAGTTGTACTAGGTGTTTTTATTTTATTTTGTGTGGCCATTGTATTGTCTTACACAAGAGCGGCCTGGGTGAGTATCGCAGCGGCCTTAATGTTATTCATTACCATGTTGTTCCGGATCCGGTTTAAATTATTATTATTTATCACGATGTCGTTGGCCGGTTTATTTTTTTTATTTAAAACAGATATCATTCTTGCTCTTGAAAAAAACAGACAGGATGCTTCAAGTGATTTTGCTGAGCATATTCAGTCTATCACCAATATTTCATCTGATGCATCTAATTTAGAGAGGCTTAATCGCTGGAATTGTGCCATGAAAATGTTTGAAGAAAGACCATTCTGGGGTTGGGGGCCGGGCACATATAGTTTTGTTTATGCACCGTTTCAGGAGGCAAAGGACAAAACAATTATCAGTACCAATTTTGGAACCGGAGGTAATGCACATTCCGAATACATTGGTCCGTTGTGTGAATCAGGAGTACTGGGCTCGCTGACATTTATCATAATTGTACTTGCGTTTATTGCAACCGGGTACAGAATTTATTTTTCCGGAATTGATAAAAAAATAAAATGGATTACAGTCTCACTGCTTTTGGGTTTGATCACCTATATTGTTCACGGCGGACTAAATAATTTTCTTGATACGGATAAAGCCTCGGCTCCATTCTGGGGATTTATTGCAATGCTGGTTGCAATAGATATTTATCATAAGGACAAGAAATCTGGTGCTTTAGAAAAACCTGCAGGTGAATAGTGCAATATCGTCTATGTAAGGCATCGTGCCTTTGTAAGCGATCAGGGAATCCATAATCTGTTTGTTGAGATCTTTTGCTTTTTTATCCTTGTGTTTTTTGATCAGGGCTTCCAGTGATTCGGTTCCGAAATCTTTATTGTTTTTGTTTTCAAGTTCAACAACACCATCTGTATAACAAACAATAACTGCCTTTTTTTCAACGATGATTATTCCTTCGTTTACTTTTTTTAATTCTTCAAACATTCCAATCCCGGTGCAGCCAATACTTAACTTACTCACTGAATTTCCATTGATCATAAGGGGCGGATTGTGTGCCGCGTTAATGTAATGAAGTACACGGGTTACAATATTATATTTTGCTATAAAAAGAGTAATAAACTTTTCTCCTTTTGCACTTGTCATTACGCGATTGTTTAGTTCGCGCACCAATTCGGGTAGGGAAGTGGTATGATTAATTAACGCGCGGAGATTTGCCTGGAAATTAGCCATAAGCAATGCGGCTGAAACTCCCTTGCCGGAAACATCGGCCATGCAAAAAACAAACTCGTTTTCGTTAATTTTTATATAATCATAGTAATCACCACCAACTTCCTGGTGGGGTTGATACAATGCAGCAACTTCCAGTTTATCATTGTTTGGAAGCTCGCTCGGGAAAAGCATGTTCTGCATTTCCGATGCAAGTTCCAGCTCTCGTTTTAATGCGGCTTGTTTAATATTTTCTTTTGCCAATTTTTTATTTTCAATTGCGCTCATAATAATATTTGTGAGCGTTTGAATAAAAGGCAAGTGTTTAATAGCCGGGCTTACTTCAAGTTTATCCTCCAAGTCGCCAATAAGTACGTAAGCTAAGGGTGTTGATTTATGATAAACGGGTATAGCTATTTCAAAAGATTTTTTTAATGACTTAGAAGAAAAACTGACGGTGCTTATTCCTTTAATGTGCAAAAGATCTCTCTCCACATTTATGTTATTGTATTCAGCGCCAACACCGTATTTTAAAACGCAGCTCCATACCTGATTATAACTGAACATAACAAGTTTGCCAATGCTTAACTCGTTTTTTAAAATTTGTTCAAAACGGGAAAGTAATTCTTCTATAGAGGAATTGTTGTTAATTGCCTTAGTGAGTTCTAATAAGGCGCGTAATTTAAAATCCTTTAATTTAGGTTTAGAAGAGGCAATCTTTTTCTTTTTCGCTGTGATCAAAGACATAGGGGAAGGTCTTAATCAAATATAACGAATTTACCCGAGAAATAAAAACGGTATCTGTTAAGCTTTATCTAAGCTTTTCCAGGATGTCAGGAATGCGCCTAACCATAGCCATTTCCTTCATTTTTTCCCTTGATTCTCCCGCTGGACTTCCAAAGTATGATTTGCCTCCTTCAAGGGATTTTGCAACGCCGCATTGTGCCTGGAGAATGGCTCCATCACCAATAGTTACGCCGCTTGTAACACCAACCTGGCCCCACATAGTAACGCGGTTCCCTACTTTTGTGGCTCCTGCAATAGCAACTTGTCCGGCAATGAGGCACATTTTGCCTAATTGTACATCGTGTGCAATATGAACCAGGTTATCGAAAATAGTTCCTTCGCCAATTATGGTATCGCCGGATACGCCTTTGTCTATTACACAATTACCACCCAATTCAACATTGTCTTCTATTACAACCCTTCCGCAGGATATCATCTTTTCGAAATGAGTTTCTCTTTTTTTGTAGTAAAATGCATCCGATCCAATTACACAGCCTGCCTGTACCGTTACATTGTTCCCAATAACACAGTCATTATAAATAACAACGTTAGGGTGAATTTTGCAATTGTCGCCTATAGTAACGTTATCACCCACATATACACCCGGCATTATTAAGGTGTTCTTGCCAATTTTTGCATTAGGACTTATCGGAGCGCTAGAGTAAACGCGGGGATGAAAGTGTTCTACTAATTTATTGTACGCGCTGAAAGGATCGTCGGTAAATATTAATGCTTTGCCTGTAGGGCATTCTACTTTTTTATTTAGTAATACTGTTGTTGCTTTTGATTGTAACGCTTTATCGTAATACTTTGGGTGATCGACAAAAACAAGATCACCGGACTCAACCATATGGATCTCGTTTAAGCCAGTAACTATGTGATCAGGATCACCATCGAAGGTTGCACCAATTATACCGACAATATCCTTTAGCTTTTGAGGAGAAGATAGTTTCATTCAGGTATTAACTTAAAATTTGTTTTCTTTTAACGCTGTTCGATCCTGCTGTTCGCAATAAGTGTATAGATCACAATAACCGCAACAACAGCCGCTCCAATGAGCACGTAGGTTGTTGTCCTGCGGTTTTTATTTTTTTTAGGATTGGGATTTGCTTTTGTCTCGAAAGGAAGTTTTGTTGCCACTACATTTTCCTGTGCCTCTGAAGTATTTTCAATATTTAAAACAGGAGTGTTTGAAGCCATAGCAAGTTCATTGCTTTGGGGTAAAGTAGTTTCCTGTGATTTGCTTATGTTGTTAATGCCAACAGCCAATACAATAAAAAGGATAATTTTTTTCATGCGATTTTTTATTTATAAATGGAATACAAATGTAAGTATGATTTAGTGAAATTTGAATAAAACAGACTGAGATAGTTTTATTTCTTATTCACAATTTTGCAAAGACAATACTTGAAGAATTCCGAAGTGAATAGGTCTTTAATGTGCCTAATCTTTCACAGTTAAGCTATAAAATCTAAGTCTCGAACCAATGCGGAATCGAATCATAAATTGTCCGGCTGAAGTAATAATGATCCCGCAGTAATTATTGTCATCAATACAGGGGCTCTCGGCAAATTTTGGATCAGTGTCTCCCCATTTTACTATGTCATACGTTGCAATGTAACAGGTATCTCTGGAATTAACTCCATTCGCCTTGTTTCTATTTACATAGGTCAGGTCGACCATTAAAGCATTCTTTTTACTAATTATTATTTGTGGCCTATCTGCTGAACTGTCCGAGCTAAATGATGGGATGAATATGTTGGCAACAATTTCTGAAGTATCACTTTGCAGGTATTCAATTAAATTACCACCTTCTCTTGAGGTCTGTCCGAATACAAATGAATAGAGTGAAATAAATATTATTGTTGCAATATCGGTGCGCATACTGAATACCAATATAAATGTTTGTTTAATAATATATAAAATCAAAAAAAATGCAATCGCATCTCCATTTTCTTCTGATTCCTGAATAATCACAAAATATATACACTTATTTTTTTATTCTCTCTAACTCAAGTGCCACTACCACATAAATGTCATATTTGTCTGAGGGAGCCCACTTGCCAATTGATTCAATTGCTTTGATAAATGCTTTGTCAACAGATTCTTCAAGACTTTGGTAAGCTTTAATATTTGTTATGTTACCATTTTTGTTTACAATGAAGCTGATATAAACTTGACCAACATTGCATTTTGTTGGAGATGTGAGTTTAGCAATAGAATAAACTTTTTCTGAAAATGCTTCCATTTTATTATCGTAGCCTTTAATGCCACAATTGTAGAAACTTATTGCACCGTTAAATTCCTCTGGTGAAATTTGTAAAGGGGCGCCAATAGTATTAATTAGCTGTTGATATTCGTCCTGCAATGATTCAACTTTATTACCCTTCTCATCCCAAAATTCACTGGTTATTTCTTTTTTTTCTAATTGTCCCTTAGTAGCCAAATCCTGATTAAAATCAGTATAATGTCTTTCCGATTTCTTCATTCCGTTTTCGTACCATCGGGTTTCAATACCCCAGGCTTCCCCGTTCCATAAATTTCCTTGCCAGGATTTATTGCCATTGCAATAATAACTTATATAACTATTATAGCGATCACTATTAGGATTGCTGTAATTTGTCATTTGCCCATTCTCGCACCAGTCTGCATTGTATATCCAAAGTCGGCTTATTGATAATACTCTTATTTCATTTTTTCTTTGTCCTGACGGATAATAGAGAATTGTATAAAAGGTGTCATTTCGGGTAAAACAATCAGCCATTTTTACTTTGAAATCCTTATCATAGTATATTTCCCAATCACCTTTTTTGTCAAGATCTGTTTTTAATGTGTATGACGTATCAATTGTTTTACTCTTGCAGCCAATGTAATATGCCTCAATAAAGCTTAGAACGAATGCAGTATCCTTACAAAAAACTTTATGAATTTTTTTGTAGTCCCAATTATCGTCGCAGTATATTTGAAGTTCTTTTCTGGAATTACTTATTTTGAAATCGGAACAGGCGCCCTCCCTGTCATTTAACGCCAATCTTATTGTACCTCTTAGGGAGTGTTTGCCATTAATATAGTCTCTCCATTGCTTTTCATTGAAGGTTTCTACTTTGCGCAGTGTTTCTAATAACTCTTCTTCTCTTTTTAAGGATTCATTTATATCAGTCAACGCTCCTGTATAGTTCTTAAAATGATACTTGACCTGAGCACGATCGTAGAAATAATGTCTCAGGTTCTGTGAGTTAATGGTGTCCAAGGTTACTATCGGAATTAAGCTATCATAAAGTTGAATGCTTTTTTCGTAATCACGATTTAAGAATGCATGATCAGCCGCTCTTTCAAGATCGAACCAGTCTTGTCCAAAACAGGAGACAATGTTCATGCTGATTAGTATTGTGAATAGTGTTTTCATTTTTAGCGCTGAATAAATTTAGATTAAACCAAATTTATAAGCAAGAAGAAAATTGAGGAACAGATTATAATAACAATCACATCTCCACCTTCTTCAGATTCCCATTTTTGTCAATGATGTAAAACATTTTCTCTTGTTTTTTCTCTTGCTCTTTTTTGATCTTCTCTCTCATTTCGGCTTCAGTATCTTTTTTTGTGAACCCGTAATTTAACTGATAATAAAATTGTATCACCGGCCCTGTACTATTGGGATTAAAAACAAAATCGGCATTTTTTAAATTAAGACTATAATAACTATCCACATCAACTTTCCTTTCCATATTAATGGTGGAGTTTTGTGAAATATGATGTTTGTACAATGATGCGTTTCGAATATATGAGTTTAAATAATGCTCGCTTGGATAATACACATCTTTGAATTTTGTAAAAGATGGTTTTCCATCTGAGAATGTCCAGCCAATATCAGAGCACAATTTTTTCTTCATATTTAGTATCTGTATGGTTTTGTTGGCCAGGCTGTCATAAACACTTTTTGAATTCAGAAAATATGCCTGCGCATTTATCAGGTCGTAAATTTTAAAATCAAGACAAATCTTGGCTACTTCCCTTACTACAGATATATTTTTAATATTGAATGTTATATTTTCAACGACTTTGTATCCTATAGGAGTTTGATCATCGAGATTAAAATCAAATATGGGATCAAGCGCAATTACATCAGCGACGACATCTTTTTTACTAATCTGTAATGCACTTACTTTATTGGTAAGACTATCAATTTTTTTTGTCATTTTAGCTTCCACTTCTTCTACTGTTTTGCCAATGAACGCTGTTGTGTAGGTTAGGTGATATCCATCCGGAATAGCATTGTAAATCACTTTAGTGATAATGGAGATACTGGTTTCGGTAGCTACAATTTCATTTTCATTGCTGAACAATGCCATGTGTTGTTCCCTGTTATAGTCTTCATTTAATACCTGGGAGTTGGAGTTTAGTCCAATTAACATGATAACGCAGAGTGTGAAATTTTTCATAGTAATAGATATTTATATGTTAATGTCATATTGTTGAAAAGGTCACCTTCAAATTTGAAATATTTTTTACTGTTCTTAAGTCATAATGCGAAGGGGTGTTAAAAGATACAATTGGGTAAGTATTAAAAATGCAGTTTGCTTTGTGGACTGTCAGTTCGAGTTTTTCATCCTGAACAATCGCACAGGCGTCAGGTTTAGGAGCAAACTTTTGGGTGTAGCTCCTTGTGATTTCTTATTGTAATGATGCCAGAGGCATCATACATTTATAAAACAACTAGTACTAAATCTGCGACTCCGGCCGGAGTCGAACTTTATAGATTAAGCTTTTTATAAGGGTGTGAATGCTCTGGATTCGTTTAAAAATCTAAATATTTCTTTTTGTGATGGCCAACGGATATATATAGCTGTAGATTGATAGAAGAGGAAATTAACTCCATTCGACATATTGGATATTAAATGTTTAACCTGACGGCCATGCGAACAGTCGGGATGAAAAGTATCGAGAACTCGGGCGGATTTTCTCGACAGGTATTTCGTCTTTTTTTTCTTCTTGCTTTTTTGGTTCAAGTAAAAAAGTAAGAAGAAAATTATACTCAAATGATTTTATCTGAAATCAGGAACCTTCTAGCTTGTCTACTTCTCGTACATTTCCCCCCGAGAACTCGGGGTCAAATACTCGAAGTGACAAGCTTTGCTCAGTTGATGTATAAACAAAAAGCCATCCGTTTTACGTAGATGGCTTTTTGGAAAATTATTACAATTCGTATTAGGGGTGAGGCTTTTACTTCACCCTCTCTACATATGCACTTGTGCGTGTATCAATTTTAATTTTTTCTCCTTGGTTAACAAACAACGGTACGTTTATAGTAGCGCCTGTTTCCAATGTTGCTGGTTTTAATGTGTTGGTTGCAGTATCACCTTTAACACCTGGCTCTGTATAAGTAACTTCCAGTTCAACAAAGGTTGGTCCTTCTGCTAAAATAGCCTCATCACTTTCAAAAGCAATTCTTACTTCCATGCCTTCTTTCATAAAGTGCAGTGTTTCTCCAAACAAGGAAGCCGAAATATGTATTTGTTCAAATGTCTCATTGTTCATGCAAACAATAAAATTATCCTCTGGATAAATGTATTGCATGTTTTTATATTCAACACGGGCTACTTCTACAACCTCTCCGGAACGAAACCTGTTCTCCAGTAATTTACCTGTTTTAAGGTTACGCATTTTTGCCTGGTAAAAAGCCCTTAGGTTTCCAGGTGTTCTGTGTTGGTATTCTTCTATGCGGCACAATTCGCCGTTATAACGTAATACGGTGCCAACGTTGATGTCTCCTGTGTCTGCCATTGTTGTTAATATTTAATATGGAGTACTAAGGTAAGAAAAAGGTCTGAAAGTGGGAAGAGGGGAGTTAGAAGTTGGAAGACTGAAGTTAGGAGTGGGGAGTTGGAAGCCTGAAGATAGAAGTTGGGAGTTAGAAGCCAGAAGTAGAAAGGGGTGTTTGTTGTCTGTTATTGTAGGCTGTTTTTATAGGTGGGTTCTAAAAATTCACTTTTAGAGATTTGACTAAAAATCGGAGAAC
>CAZQIC010000062.1:0-25147 GCA_964593555.1 uncultured Bacteroidia bacterium
AAAAAAATTAGTTGGCTTTGAAATGATAGATCGTGGTATTCCCCGTCATGATTATGAAATTGTGGATGCGCAGGGAAATGCCATTGGCACAGTAACCTCTGGAACACAGTCGCCTTCTTTGCAAAAAGGAATTGGTATGGGATATGTTAGAACGGATCTTGCTAAAGCAGATACGGAGATCTTTATTAAAGTCCGCGACAAAGCACTTAAAGCGAAGGTGTGCAAAATTCCTTTTTATAAAAAATAATGCCCCAACGTACAATAGAAGTATGTTATTCGCCAATGCTTTATCCTGTTTACAAAAGCAGCGAGAGCATTGTTGTTGTTATAGATGTTCTAAGGGCGACTTCCGCGATTTGCACAGCATTTCTTTATGGCGCAAAAAAAATAATTCCTGTAGCAACAGTTGATGAAGCTTTTGATTACAAGCAACGTGGATTCCTGGTAGGAGCAGAGCGCGATGCCATAAAACTGGAAGGTTTTGATTTTGGTAATTCGCCCTTTCATTTTATGGATGAAAAAATTAAAGGTCAAACATTGGTGCTTACTACTACAAATGGCACACAGGCCATTGAAGCGGCAAAGAACGCATACAAAGTGGTGATCGGAGCTTTTGTAAATATTACTGTATTGTGTAAATGGCTGAGTGAACAGCAACGTGATATTGTATTGCTTTGTTCGGGTTGGAAGGATCGTTTTAATCTCGAAGATTCTTTGTTTGCCGGAGCTGTTGCTGATGAATTAAATAAATTAGAGCAGCCTTTCAAATTGGGCGACTCTGCCTTAGCTGCCATGTACTTGTATCAATTGGGTAAAGCTGATCCCGATAAATTTTTATTGAGATCATCGCATAAAGAACGCCTCGCTAAACTTGGACTAAAAGAAGATATAAAGTATTGTCTTTCCTTTGATAAAACCCCTGTATTGCCAGTATTGGAAAAAGGTGCGTTGGTATTGATGGATCAATAAGAAATCTATTACACATACAAAATCTGATACTTCAGGTAGAAATATAATTGACTGCCGAAATAACCTGCTAAAAATCCTGTTGCACCGGAGATAATTACACTTGAAGGGTAATATGCACCCAGGTAAATTCGACTATATGAAACCAGGAGTGCCCAAAGAATAAATAATATTTTTACGACAGGGAAATCATTTTTAAATGTGAATAATAAAAATGAAGCAATACAAAACACAATACAAGGTCTTGTCGGTAAAAAGTTAGTGGTATTGTTACATTCTTCTCCGAGTAATCTTACCCATAAAGAAATGTTTGGGTTTACACATGGTCTTGGCCGTTCAATAAAAAAAGAAAATATTTCAGGTACAACTTTAAAGCAAAAGAAAAATATAATTAAAAGTACTGTTGTTAAAATAGCTGTATTTACAACCGGGTAACCTCCATGTTTTTTATAATATTTCGAAGCGATGAACGCAACAAGGATAAAAACAGGAATTAGTGACAGTAAATTACTGGCGGACAACATTATCGAATCTAAAAATTTCGAATGCCTGCTGTTTAATGCAAGAAATAATTGCTCGTCAAAATTGCTTAGTGATTGTTCCAATTTTTTAAATACTTAGATTAAGTTACGCATTTTTTTTAAAATGCTCAGGAGGGTATTGCTGGAAAGTCAAATTGCATATCTTTGAGCGAGTTTCAAAACCTTTTCGCAATGTCTCATAAAATTCGTCACTATGAAAACATTCATATTCCATTATGGTTAATTAAAGATACCTGCTGGATGTTGGAGTGGAAAGAACTTGGCATAATAATGATTTTTCCAACGCTATTAGTTGCAATTTTAATTGCTGCCAAAACAATAAGTGAAGATGAGTTTTTTATAAACCTGGCTATTTGTTTTTGGATAAGTGCAAATGCTTATTGGATGGCCTGCGAATTTTTTGGACATGTTGAAATGAAAAATTATGCAGGCTATCCTTTTGTGGCCGGGATGATTTGCGTTGCATGGTTTTATATCAAGAGGGTTTTGATAAAGAAGGGTGATCCGTTGGAGTAGAGAAAGTTTTGGGTTCTGAGTTTAAGGTTGGGGACGAATTAAAATCATTGAAGGCCTTTTTGTTTTTGGTCAATAACAATGTTTAGAAAATCGTTCTTTGGAAGTTTGTCAATATAGCTATATTGATAAGCGAGAGTTCCGACAGATTTATTACTCAATTCTTGATTTATAACGTCCAGATTATCCATGTATATTTTTATTCCTTTTATAACTATTTCCGGGTCCATTGGGATATATTCATTGAATAATGATATTAAGTTAAATTGCTTAGAATCAATTTTTTTGTGACCATAACTTTCTATGTACGTTGTTTTTTCTTTTACAATTAGCTCCCCTTCATTTGCAGCACCTATGGCTTGCAATTTATTGTCCCTGTTTAACCTGAGAAAATATATAGCTTCTTGTCCTTTTTTGTAATATGAATATCTTGAAGCGCAAGTCCAGTCATTAAATTTCAGAATTGTCAAAGTATCAATACTATTTAAAGATTTGATTTTTGTAATTACAGCAATCTGAAAAGTTTCCTTCTGAATAGATATTATTTTACCGTGAACTATGATGTTTGAATTTTCGATAAGGCTGGGTAAGAATGTTCTCATATATGATGAGAAGGAATTGTTATAACTCAGAATTAGTATTGTCAGTATAAGATATGCTTTTTTCATTGTTTCCGTGTAAGGTTATTGATAGATGCCAATACACCTAACTAATATACAAAAAACTCGACACCGAATCATTTCCGGGTCAATTGTCTTATTGCGGCTAAATGCGAAAGTAAAACAATTGGAACCACGCAGGATGGCAGCCAGTTAAAGGGAAAATATAAAACTGCAATATTAGGTTGATCGAATGCAAGCTGCTGAAATGGAGAGGGGGCGGAAAGAGCAGCATTAACAATAATATTTATTAAAAGTCCAAGGCAAACAAAATTCCAGATTAGTAAAAATTGGTTACTTAATTTTTTATTGATAAATCCAAAGTAATAAACCAAGGGAGCGGTTAGTCCTGATAATATATCAAAGTTGCGCCCTTCGAAAGTCATGATCTCCGGAACGACTTTGTTAATCGCTAAATAAAACAAAACGATCTCAATCGGAATTCTTATTGTGTGTAATAGTGTTAGTGTTTTAATATTTAAGTTATCCAGCAGTTCTTTTCCTTTCTTAGTAAGGAAAAGAGTAATGATCATAATAAGTGGAGGACCAACCATTAATATAAACCTGGGAGGTACTGTATTAGTCACCGTATAAAATCCTGACAAGGCTATTTTTGCTTGTACCGCAAGCCATACGAGTAAAACTATAAGTATAGGTTTGGAGTAATTAGATGCTTTAGCAAAGAGCAAAACAGTAACGACAGTTGTTAATCCAAAAATGATTGCGATAAATACATGAAGATTTTCCATGGTCATTTTTTATAATGCTTATTAATGTATTTTTTCGCTTCTTGCTGGGTAAGTATTGCAAAGTCCTTATACCTATCATGCACATCTATAATTTCTTCCACTGCATCATTGGTCAGCTCTTTGTTTTCCCAATTATTTAAATGGTCAATCACTGTTTCTATACATCCTTTTTTATAAGCGATCTGTCCAAGGACATGTACAAGAGTGTTTCGCACTCGCGCGGTTTTATCGTATTGTAATTCTTTTAACATTGGCAATATATCCTGGGGGAATTTTCTGCCTCTTAATTCAATTCCATGACAAACTTCACGGCGGATTTCTTTATCCTCATGATGTAAATATTTTTTTGCCCAGTTTAAAACCGGCGTTGGGTTTTTTTCTCCCATTTTTTTTATGGAGCCGATAACGGCATTTCTTACAATATGATGTTCGTCAAATAAACCTGTATCAAAAAAATATTCAACGGCTTCGAAATTTTTAATGCCAATTTCTCCTGCGGCGTTTATGGTTGTTTGCCTTGTTTTTTCTTTTTTATCCAAAAGTAAATTTTTTAGAATAGCAATGATTCTACTATGAAAAGTTTTATTGGTATGATATATTTTACCAATAGCGAGGTAGGCTGTTTTTCGGATGTAAGTATCTTCATCAGAAAAATAATGAAGGGTTTTTGCCAATTTTGATTTTTCTATTTCGGTAAAAATATTTGTGTTAATCTCCTGGACGAGCTTTACTCTTTCTTCTTTTGGATGATCGTAGAAAGCCATTTACTCGTTTCTGTATATACGAAGTTCGTCGTTCTCGATATTTTTTTCTTCGATACATTTTTTACCTTCAGGTAATTCCGGTGCTTTTATTCCTTCTTTTAAAAGAGAAGGTGAGGTAAATATCCTTGCTTCATCCCATAAATTTTCTTTAATAAAATAATTTATCGTTTCAGTTCCACCTTCAACGATCAATGAGCTTTTATTTCGGTGGTAAAGTTCATTTAGTATTTGCGCACTGACACTTTTCTTAAAATCGATAACAACATACTCTGTATTGCTACTTTTTTCTTTTTTCTTTCCTGTAAAAACTAAGGTGGGAGTGGAGTCATCAAACAAATGATAGTCCGCAGGTGTTTTTAGCTCTCTATCAATAACAACGCGCAATGGATTTTTTCCCTTTACTAATCGCGCGGTAAGCTGTGGATTATCTGTAATAGCTGTATTTGTTCCTACCATTATTACTTGTTCTTCTGTTCTCCATTGGTGCGAAAGTTTATGGGATTCCTTATTACTAATTGGTTCTGGTTTTCGATTTTTTAACTCAGAACCCAGAACTCTCAACCCAGAACTCAAAAATCCGTCCCGGGTTTTTGCCCATTTCAAAATTACATATGGTCTTTTCTTTTCCTGTAAAGTAAAAAATCGTTTGTTTAATTCTCTGCATTCATTGTCAAGTACTCCGATTTTCACATCTATCCCTGCCTTTATTAATTTCCCCATTCCCTTACCTTGTACAAGCGGGTTGGTATCCATATTCCCGATAACAACGTAAGGTATTTTGTTTTCAATGATCAGATCACTGCATGGCGGCGTTTTACCATGGTGAGAGCATGGTTCCAGGTTAACGTATAATGTGCTTTTTTTTAGAAGCGTTTTGTCTGAAACGCTTTTTATTGCATTTACTTCTGCATGCGCCTTTCCGTATTCTTCGTGAAAGCCGCTGCCGATTATTTTATTGTCGTGAACAATAACACATCCAACCATTGGATTAGGAGCAACATTGTCCAGACCTTTTGCTGCAAGTTCCAGGCATTGATGCATGTATTTTTCATCGGTATTCACAAGCCAGTAGGACGATTATATTATTTTATATATCTCCATCACATCCTTCAGTAATTCATGGAAATTAATTTTCAGGTCAATCAATTTTCCCGTATGCATATCAAACACCCAGCCATGAACCATTAGTCCTCTTTCTTTATAAGCTTCCTGCACTGCTGCTGTTTTTATAAGGTTAACGCATTGTTCTAGCACATTCAATTCTACAAGGCGGTCATAGCGTTTTTTATCATCTGTTATGGTATCAAGTTCTTTTTTATGTAAACGATATACATCACGGATACTTCTTAACCATGGATTTAAAATTCCAAGATCTTTTTCCTCCATAGCTGCCTTTATACCCCCACAACCATAATGTCCGCACATAATAATGTGTTTTACCTTTAAGTGCCTTACTGCGAAGTTAAGTACCGACATTACATTCAGGTCAATACTATTCACCATATTGGCAATGTTGCGATGTATAAATACTTCTCCGGGTTTAGATCCCATCAATTCTTCGGCAGTTACTCTGCTGTCTGAACAGCCTATGTATAAAAATTCAGGGTTATGCCCTTTGGATAAATTTTCGAAATACTTTGGGTCAATAGCTAATTTATCGGCAACCCATTGCTTGTTATTGGCGAATATTTTCTCAATTGGATCCATATATTTGATTTTCTTCGTTATGCCAAGCTCGCGTGCCTTTGCAAAACTTACTTATAAAGATATTTGATTCGATTCGATTTGTGTGCTGCTTTTAGTTTTATTTTTGACCTATGTATAAGATGGAGCTTCCCTCAAACAGAGTTAAAGAAATTGTCACTTATTTCCACGCAGAACTGGATAAAATGTATGGAAAAAATGAAGTTAAAGTGTTCATTTCGATTATATTTGAAAATGTATTGAATATCAATGATTTAAATTTAATTTATGATGTCTTTATATTGGAATCAGAGTTAGATAGAATAAATAAAATATTGCAGCGCTTAAAAAAGAATGAACCTATACAATACATTTTTGGTGAAGCTCAATTTTACGGACTTAAATTAAAAGTAAATGCCAATGTTTTAATACCAAGGCCCGAGACTGAAGAGTTGGTAGATATTATTATTAAATCTATCCAAATCCCTTCATGCAAAATTCTTGATATAGGCACTGGGTCGGGATGTATAGCTATTGCTTTAAAGAAAAATATTCCTGCTGCTATTGTTACCGGTGTTGATGTTTCCAAAGAGGCGCTTTCTGTGGCCAGGGATAATGCAAAACAAAATAATGTACAGATTGATTTTAAGGAACTTGACATACTAAGTGGCGTGATATTGCCTCCGGTTGATATAATCGTGAGCAATCCGCCTTATATTACAAATACAGAGAAGTTAAATATGCATCTCAATGTGTTGGATAATGAACCCCACCTCGCATTGTTTGTGACCAATAATGATCCTCTGCAATTCTATAAAGCAATAACAGGAAAAGCATTGAAGAGTCTTTCGAAAGGTGGTATGCTTTTTTATGAGCTCAATGAAGCGTATGGAAATGAAGTCTTATCGTTGGTAAAAGAATCGGGTTTTACAGAGGCGGTTTTAATAAAAGACATGATTGGTAAAAATCGTATCTTAAAGGCTGTATTATAACATGTACAGGTTTTCTATTTATATATTATTGTTATTGGTTCCCTCGGGTGTTTTTGCCCAGGACATTGTATTTCCTTCCGATGGTTTTTCTAAGATCGCAGATAATGTTGGAGGTAAGGTGGAGTTTAAGAGAATATTTGAGCAAGAGGTGCATTATCCTGAAGAGTCGCTGAAAAAAAATATCAAGGGTGATGTTGTATTTAAATTCATTGTAACAAAAGACGGACTTGCGAAAGACGTTAGAAAAATTGATTCAGTGAATGCAGAGATAGATGCGGAAGCTCGTAGAATACTGAACCTTCTTGAATTTACACCATCTGTCTATCATGGCGAGTCTGTAAATAGTTATATAGAGCTGAAGTTTAAATTCAGGCCCTTGATCTATAAAAAAAATGTTAAAGAAAGAGGATATGAAAAGGTCAACTATCCTGAGGGGTATGTCACTAATCCCTTAATGAAAATTTATACTAAAGCCGATGAACTTCCAATATATCTTGAAGGCAATTATGCCTTGTCTGCATTCATTCAGAAAAACCTGGTATATCCTAAAGTTGCAGAAATGCAAAGGATTAAAGGAGCTGTAACGCTTAGTTTTTTGGTTGAGCCTTCCGGTTACCCTACCAATATTCGTATAGTTAAATCGCTTGGTTTTGGCTGTGATGAAGAGGCCATAAGGGTAATATCATTGGTGAGATGGAAACCGGCGATGAAAGATGGTAAACCGGTTAGATATCGCATGGATTTTCCTCTTGTGTTTAATTTAAATGAACAGTTCAAAGATAATTCAATTGGAGAACAAAAATATTGATTAATAGTATGAATGCAGAGCAGGCAAAAAAAAGAATTCAGGAACTCTCGATAATAATTGAGAAACATAATTACGATTATTATGTGAAATCGAATTCTGCTATTAGTGATTATGATTTTGATATGCTGCTGGAAGAATTGATAAAACTTGAGCAGCAGTATCCGGAATTATTATCTCCTACATCTCCATCTCAAAGGGTGGGAGGGCAAATCACCAAAGAATTTAAAACAGTGAAGCACAAGTATCCAATGCTTTCATTGGGGAATAGTTATTCCACTGAAGACATGCTTGATTTTGATGAGCGTGTGCAAAAGGCAATAAGCGGAAAATTAGAATACGTTTGCGAATTAAAATTCGATGGTGTTGCAATTGGTATAACCTACAAAAAAGGAAAGCTGGTACAGGCCGTCACTCGTGGCGATGGTGTTCAGGGCGATGATATTACCACTAATGTTAAAACCATTCGCAGTATCCCTTTACAATTAAAACCGGGAGATTACCCCGATGAATTTGAGATACGCGGTGAAATATTTTTCCCAAGAAATGTTTTTGATGAAGTAAACCGTGAACGTGAAGAGATTGGTGAACCATTGTTGGCGAACCCGCGCAATGCGGCTTCCGGTACGTTAAAGATGCAGGATTCATCGGTTGTCGCCAAACGTAAGCTGGATTGTTTTTTATATTTTATTTACGGTGAAAATCTCCCTTTTAAAACTCATTATGAAAGTTTAAAAAAAGCAATGGAGTGGGGGTTTAAAGTTTCGGATACCGCAAAACGTTTTGGCAGTATTCAAGAGGTAATTGATCACATTGCATATTGGGATAAAAAAAGATTTGATCTCTCTTTTGATACGGATGGTATTGTAATTAAAGTGAATTCCTATGAGCAGCAAATGCAATTGGGCTTTACTGCTAAATCACCACGCTGGGCCATTGCATATAAATTCAAGGCTGCACAGGCAAATACGATTTTAGAAGCAATAACTTATCAAGTGGGACGGACAGGAGCAATTACTCCCGTCGCCAATTTAAAACCTGTTTTGCTTGCAGGTACAACTGTTAAGCGTGCGTCTCTTCATAATGCTGATATAATTGAGAAGTTGGATGTAAGGGTAGGAGATACAGTGTTTGTAGAAAAGGGTGGAGAAATAATTCCAAAAATTGTTGGTGTGGATACGGCCAAGAGGCCTCCTGGATCAAAGAAAACTGTTTACATAAATAAATGTCCTGAATGTGAAACACCTTTAGAGCGGAATGAAGGTGAAGCAAATCATTTTTGTCCTAATGAGAATGGTTGCCCACCTCAGATAAAGGGAAAAATGGAGCATTTTATTTCCCGTAAAGCAATGAATATTGATAGTCTTGGTGGTGAAACAATAGGGCAGCTTTACGATGCAGGTCTGGTTAAAAACATAGCAGATATTTACGATCTTAAAAAGGAACAGTTGTTACCGCTGGAGCGTATGGCGGAGAAATCGGTAAATAATTTACTGCAGGGCATTGAGGATTCTAAAAATGTTTCCTTTGAAAGAGTATTGTATGGGATAGGTATAAGACATGTTGGCGAAACAACCGCCAAAAAGCTAGCGCGTAGTTTAAAGAGTATAGATAAGTTAAAAGATGCTACTGTTGAGAGTTTACTGGAAGTGGATGAAATCGGAGAGAAAATAGCACAAAGTGTGGTGAGTTATTTTGTGGATAAAAAAAATATTTCGGTAATTGATAAACTTAAAGCGAAAGGACTTAATTTTACATTATCTGAAGAACAATTAGCGGAAGGTTCAGAATTATTAAAAGGACTTACCTTTGTTGTTTCAGGAGTGTTTACGAAATTTTCGCGTGATGAGTTAAAGGACCTCATTGAAAATAATGGGGGCAAGAATACAGGATCCATATCTGCAAAAACAAGTTATGTTGTTGCCGGCGAAAATATGGGCCCGGCGAAATTGGAGAAAGCGCAAAAGTTAGGAGTAAAAATAATTGATGAAAATAAATTTTTGGAGTTAATTAGTAAAAACTGAAAATAATTTCCTTGGCCATTATCAATAGCATAAAAGAAAAAATTGGAGATTATATTCTCAAGGGTAGGGCAGGTACTGTTCAGCGCGATAGGAAAGTAGCGAACCTTGCAGAAGCGAAATCTTTTGGTATCATATTCGACTCCTCGAATAAGGATGATTTTGAATTGGTGAAAAAGTATGTTAATTATTTGAAGGAGATGAAGAAGAAGGTAAAGGTGGTGGGATATTTTAGTTCTAAGGATATTCCCGAAATGGCTTATTCTAAACTCGAGTACGATTTTTTTTCTGAGAAGGATCTGAATTCATTCAGAATACCATCTAATACTTTTGTAAATAATTTTATTGAAGAAGAGTTTGATGTGTTGGTGAACCTTAATATTTACGGGCATTTCCCGCTTAAATACATTGGCGCCATGTCTCGTAGTAAATACAAGGTTGGCCGCTTTGACGAGGGGAATAAAGAAGTTTATGATATGCTTATTGAGTGTCCATCCGATAAAAGCTTTAAATATTTTCTTCGCCAGGTAGATACTTATCTAACAATGATAAATAAAGCGCCTGACGAAACAACAAATTCATAACTTTGTTGTAATTATAATAATCAATTAATACTATGTCGTTTAACAGAGAGCAGTTCAGAGGAACAGGTGTTGCCATCGTTACACCTTTTAATGAAGATGGCAGTGTGGATTTTAATTCGTTAACAGCACTGGTGAATAGCCTTATTAAAGGCAAGGTAGAATACCTTGTTGTAATGGGCACTACCGGTGAATCAGCTACATTAAGTAAATCGGAAAAAGCTGCTGTTGTATCGCATGTATTAAAGACGGTAAAAAAACGTATACCTGTTGTATTGGGTGTTGGCGGGAACAGTACTGCCGAAGTAGTTGAATCTTTAAAGACACTTGACCTGGCAGATATTGCTGCAATACTTTCTGTTTCTCCTTACTACAATAAACCAACACAAGGAGGAATCTATTTACACTATAAAGCTGTTGCTGCTGCAACAAAGCTTCCTATAATATTATATAATGTTCCGGGTCGTACGGGTTCTAATATTGCTCCGGAAACTGCTTTACAGTTAGCACGCGATGTTAAAAATATTATTGGAATAAAAGAAGCCGCATCGAACTTAGAGATGCAGCATATGAAATTAATTAAACATCGTCCAAAAGATTTTTTAGTTATTTCAGGCGATGATGCGTTAACACTTCCAATACTTGCCTGCGGTGGTGATGGAGTTATTTCGGTTGTTGCAAACGCTTATCCCAAAGATTTTTCCGATATGGTGCGTTTCGGTCTCAAAGGTGATTTTGCAAGCGCTCGTAAATTACATTATAAACTAACAGAAATAACAGAACAATTATTTGCAGATGGAAGTCCGGGCGGAATTAAAACTGTGCTGGAACTTCATAAAATTTGCAAACCGTATGTGCGTTTACCACTTGCGGGTGTAAACAAAACTGTACATGCAAAGATCACTGAGTTGGTGAAAAAATATTAATAGAGTTTAGCCGATTTTTTTAGTCCCCTCAATATATCAAGGGACTTTTTATTTGTATATAAAGGATCAACAAAAAAAGGGAACCATTTGGTTCCCTTTTTTAATTTTTCATAAAAGCGTATTCTATTTCACAGAATCAACCACAGCTTTGAAAGCTTCAGGATGATTAAGTGCTAAGTCAGCAAGAACTTTTCTGTTTAGCTGTACATTTTTATCACTTAACTTACCAATGAACTGAGAGTAAGATAAACCGTATGGTCTTACACCGGCATTGATACGTTGTATCCAGATTGCTCTGTAATTTCTTTTGTTTGTTTTTCTATCGCGGTACGCATAACCTAAACCTTTTTCAAGAACGTTTTTAGCTATTGTAAAAACGTTTTTTCTTGAGCCCCAAAAACCTTTGGTTTGTTTGAGGACTTTCTTTCTGCGGGCCCTTGAGGCCACACTGTTGACTGATCTTGGCATTTTTTTTTAATTTTTGGCGGGCAGCGGTTTCAAATGAAACTCTTTTGTTGCTGGCAACCTGGTTAATAATAAATTATTTACCGAAACCTAACATCGCTTCAACCCTGTTCATATCTGAAGGGTGAACTAACCCTGCTTTCGCAAGAGCGCGTTTTCTTTTGGTTTCTTTTTTAGTCAGGATGTGATTTTTGTAAGCATGCTTACGTTTTATCTTTCCTGAACCAGTAACAGAGAATCTCTTCTTTGCACTGGAGTTTGTTTTCATTTTTGGCATTGTACTATTGTTTTTATTTTCTGCTATTAATTATTATTTTCTTTTCGGGCCTATTATCATGATCATTCTTTTTCCCTCGAGCAATGGCAGTTGTTCTGCTTTGCCATACTCTTCTAGTTCCTGAACAAATCTCAATAATAATATTTCTCCCTGCTCTTTAAATAAAATCGTTCTTCCCTTAAAAAACACAAAAGCTTTTACTTTAGCTCCGTCTTGCAAAAATTTAATGGCGTGATTCTTTTTAAAATTAAAATCATGCTCATCTGTATGTGGTCCAAAACGAATCTCCTTTACAACTACCTTACTTGCTTTAGACTTTATTTCTTTTTGCTTCTTCTTTTGTTCGTATAGAAATTTTTTATAATCAGTAACCTTACAAACCGGTGGATCAGCATTTGGAGCTATCTCAACAAGATCAAGTCCTGCTTCAGCAGCAATGATGAGTGCTTTTTCAATAGGAAAAATCCCTTGTTCAACACCTTCGCCTACAACACGCACTGTACGTGATTTTATTTTCTCGTTTATGCTGTGCGCATCTTCTTTCTTTTGAAACCTTGGAGCAAATGTCCTGGGTCTGCTATCACCGCCGCCATAAAATGGCTTTTTAAATTCTGTTGCTATTTTTACCTCCGTTGTTAGTTAGTACTGTTTTCTATTTCTTTTTTTATTGCTTTTGCAAATTCTTCAACTGCCATACTTCCCTTGTCGCCTTCGCCATGCTTCCTAAGAGAAACAATGTTTTCTTCGGCTTCTTTTTCTCCGACAATAAGCATGTAGGGAACTTTTTTTATCTCCGCATCGCGAATTTTCTTCCCTATTTTTTCACCCCTCTCGTCAACAAGGCTGCGAATATCGTAAAATTTGAGCAAATCAACAACTTTTTTTGCATAGTCATGGAACTTCTCACTTATAGGTAAAATGGCTACCTGCATTGGGGTTAACCATAGTGGGAAGTTACCTGCACAATGTTCTATCAAAACAGCAACAAATCGTTCCATTGAACCAAATGGAGCACGGTGTATCATTACCGGCCGATGCATTTGGTTGTCGCTTCCTTTATACTCTAATTCAAAGCGTTCCGGAAGATTATAATCAACTTGAATAGTACCAAGTTGCCATTTTCTACCGATAGCATCCCTCACCATAAAATCAAGCTTAGGTCCGTAGAATGCAGCTTCCCCGGTCACAACGGTAGTAGTCAATCCCTTTTCTCTGGCAGATTCAATAATTGCTGTTTCCGCTAACTCCCAGTTTTCATCACTCCCAATATATTTAGTCTTATTATCAGGATCGCGTAAAGATACCTGCGCTGTGTAATCTTTAAAATCAAGTGTTTTAAATACGTATAGAACAAGATCAATTACTTTACAAAACTCTTCCTTCACTTGATCTGGCCGGCAAAATAAATGGGCGTCATCTTGTGTAAATCCCCTAACTCTTGTTAGTCCGTGTAATTCTCCCGCTTGTTCATATCGATAAACTGTTCCGAACTCCGCTAATCTTACTGGTAAATCTTTATAAGATTTGGGAGATGATTTATAGATTTCACAGTGATGAGGACAGTTCATCGGTTTTAAGAAAAACTCTTCTCCTTCATGAGGAGTTTTTATAGGCTGAAAAGAATCTTTCCCATATTTTTCGTAATGGCCTGATGTTACATATAATTTTTTATTTCCTATGTGAGGAGTTATTACAGGTAGATAACCAGCCTTTACCTGAGCATTTTTCATAAATGCTTCCAGGCGCTCTCGCAACGCAGCTCCATTAGGCAGCCAAAGCGGTAAGCCCATTCCAACGTTTTCAGAAAAGGTAAACAGCTCCAGTTCTTTGCCAATTTTCCTGTGGTCGCGTTTTTTAGCTTCCTCAAGCATGGTAAGGTAATCAGTAAGATCTTTTTGTTTAGGGAAACTAATTCCGTAAATGCGTGTAAGCTGCTTATTTTTTTCATCTCCCTTCCAATAGGCTCCAGCAACAGATAAAAGTTTTGCAGCCTTAATAAATCCGGTATGAGGAATATGCGGCCCGCGGCACAAATCAGTAAACTTCCCCTGCTCATACAAAGTAATGCTGCCATCTTCTAATGAATTAAGCAGGTCTAATTTATATTCGTCTTTTTTTTCTGTAAAATAATTTATCGCTTCTTTTTTGGAGATATCTTTTCTTACAAAAGGATTATTGAGTCTTGCGAGCTCAATCATTTTCTTTTCTATTTTATCAAGATCCTCAGATGATATTTTTTTTTCTCCTGAATCAACATCGTAATAAAAACCATTTTCAATAGCGGGGCCCACCCAGAATTTTATTCCCGGATAATAGAACTCCAATGCTTCGGCCATCAAGTGTGCTGATGAATGCCAAAAAGTTGATTTAGCTTCTTCACTATCCCAGGTCAATAATTTAAGTGAACTGTCGCTTGTGATTGGTCTTGTGGCGTCCCATATTTCGTTATTAATTTTTGCTGCCAAAACATTACGCGCGAGACCTTCGCTTATACTTGTGGCAATTTGTAAAGAAGTTGTGCCAGGTTCGTATTGTTTAACCGAACCATCAGGCAAAGTAATATTGATCATAAAAAAATGCTTAATTACCTGTAAAGGTAGAATATATTATAAAAAGAAGTTCTTAATATTTTTAGTCTTCAACAGCGGCACTAGCATCGCTGTAACCAATTAGCATCAGCACACAACCTTTTTTGTTTGGCGTAGAGGCAGGTACCTCATACGTAATAAAGTAGGTGGTTGTTTTTGCGGGTGTCAAATTCCAAATTGCTTTTTGAACAGTCCCGTTTGTAAATACATTGTTTCTCACTTTAGCGCGGCTGCTTTTATCATAAATATTAATTGGTACAACTTCTGTAAAATCAGAAGTGCAAAATACCATACGGTATTTTTGTTTAGCGAAAGCGGTAAATTCCACTTCAATCTTTTGAGGTTTATCAGTAAAACTGATATCGCTTAACGCATATCCATCATAGAAAAATGGTTTAAGACCTCCGCGGCCTTCTTTAACGATCTGTTTAGCTTTGCATTGTCCAAAACTTTCAGATACGTTTATTATCAGTAGAATCGCTGCGATATATTTTAGAAAATTTTTCATGTTAATTTTTTTTTGATACAGGATGAAATAGTTTTTTATTCTTTAATCATTTTGTTTCTTACCTCATCTATCTTTGTGATCAACATTTTGATTTCTTCTTTTGATAATGTGGGACTATCACCATTTTCATCTTCATTTGCAGCTGCTGTCTTTTTCACAGACTCAAAGTTTGAATAGGTATCATTAATGGATTGAAGGTTGGTAATGATTCCTGCTATTGAAGGGTCTTTGGTTTCATGAGATTTTAAAACTTTAACAATGTTATTTGAAATTGTCATTTGTTCAACAATTCTCGAAGTTACTTTTTCGTTATTTGTTTTTTCATAAACCTTTGTGCCAATGTACATGCTTTCAACCCATGCACCTGCAAAAATTATTGCCGATACATGCTCGAGTTCGTTCTCCTCAAGAAAAAGATCACTCTGCATTTGTAACTCTGCTATTATAGAGGCTAAAGAATCTTCTTTAGATAAATTCGATTCAAACCTGGTGCTTATGCCGCCTGTTTCAAAAATACTTCCCATTCCAAGTTGGTTTGCAAGTTCTCTAGAAGATTTTAAATAATTAATGGAGTTTTGGTTTTGTTTGTTCAATACGCAATATGCCATATCTGATGAATACACTCCGAGGTTTACCGCTTTGCTTGAATTGGAGGAATAGTTCGTAATGTTTGAAACAGGATTTGTTAATCCTTCTATATAAACAAGCCCAGATCTTTTAAAAATTGATGCGATTTGAAGTGGTGATGGTAAAGATACTGTGGCAGCTCCTGTAGATTCTTCCGTTTTATTACTATCTACCACTGGTTGTTCATTATCCTGTGCTTCAGAACCATTATCTTGTCCGCACGAAACAATTGTAAAAACTGCGAAAGCTGCAAAAAGCGTTCTGATAGTCTTAATATTTTTAAAATTCATATTAGCGTTTATTTTACAAGGCTAAACTACAAAAGTTTTCAATATTCTATTTATTTATTTTGCATAAAGAATAATTATTGTTTTTAAAACAGAAGAGTTATATTTGAACTAACAAGATTTTCAGTTTTATATCCTGAATAACAATGGCCAAGCTTAGATGTTTAATAGTTGATGATGAGTTTAATTGCAGAAGTAATCTGCAAATGCTTATAGAAGAATACTGTCCTGACCTTCAGGTCATAGACCTTGCTGATTCTGCTGAAAAGGCGAGAGCTCTGATAAAAGAAATTGATCCTGATGTTGTGTTCCTGGATATTAAAATGCCGGGCGAGGATGGCTTTTCATTTCTGAAATCTGCCGGAACCTATCGTTTCTCTGTTGTGTTTACCACAGCTCATAATCAGTTCGCTTTGAAGGCATTTAAAGCAAATGCAATTGATTATTTAGAAAAACCAATAGATGTTGACGATCTTAAAAATGCGGTAGCAAAGTTGGTTAAGGTACATGAGTTGCCAAGTGAAGCTGGAGCAACAGGTTCGGAAGCTGTTCAAAAAGCCCTTGACAGTTTAGTGACTAAAAAGTCACAGGAAATAATTGCTATTCCAACTTCAGATGGTTTTGTTATGGCAAGAAACGAGGAGATCGTTTACCTTGAGGCTGAAGAAAATTATACTTATATACATTTAACCGAAAACAGAAAATTTTTTAGTTGTGGCAGTATTAAGAGATATGAAGATGTGTTGGACAAAAACACTTTCTTCAGAACCCATCGTTCTTATATTGTAAATGTAGCGCATCACCTTAAGGAGTTCAGTAGAAAAGAAGGGAACATGGTAATACTAACCGGCAATATAAAAGTTCCTGTTGCGCGAAGAACGCTCCCCGATTTTTTGAATCAGATAAACACGATATAGTGTTTAATACATAGACCTTATCATGCAATTATGAGGTTTGGTTTTTCCCTTCTTATTTTTTTTTCTTACCTGAATGTATCTGCACAGCAATACGGCTTTATTAACTATTCGGTTGAGGATGGTTTGGCGCAGTCGCAAATAAATTCCATTGCTCAAGACAACAAAGGATATTTATGGTTTGCAACCAATGGTGGAATAAGTCGTTTCGACGGTAGAACTTTTGTCAATTACTACATAGGCGATGGTTTACTGGATAATCACGTGTATTCAATTTTTATTGATCGAAATGAAAAGATCTGGTTGGCCACATTGGGCGGCATTAACATGATCGACGGAAAAAAAATTAGTTTTTTTAAGTTCGAGGATTCATACAAGGGATTTTATGTAAAGTCAATTGCGCAGGATTTGCAGGGAAATTTATGGCTTGGAACAAGTGGTGGAGGGTTGGCTTTTTTTGACGTTGAGAAAAAAGAATTTAAATATTACGGAACGGAAGATGGTCTATCTGACAACATGGTAAGAAGCGTTTGTTCTGATGGTAAAGGAAAGGTATGGATAGGTACTGAAAACGGGTTATGCGTTTATGAAAATGGAAAAATAAATATTTCATCCTTGCTGGATTCTCATATTACCGTAAGCTCGCTTTTTGTAAAGAAAGAAACATTGTGGATCACCACCTTTGGAAACGGGGTTTATCGATTAAAGAACAATACTCTTGATCATTTTGAAATCGTTAATGGTTTAGTCGATTCGTGGATAAAATCTGTTTTTGTAGATGAGAATGAAAATGCGTGGTTCTCCTCCGTTGCCGGACTTTGCAAATTCGATGGTGCAAAATTTAAACAATTCCAAAGGATGCAGGGCTTGGATTATGAGAACATTAATGTCGCTTACCAGGATTTTGAAGGAAGTATTTGGCTGGGTACAGAAGGTGGCGGGGTTTACAGATTTTGTGGAGAAGATCTTCTTACTTACACAACCGATAATGGACTTAAAACAAATTTTGTGATGTCTATAGCTCAAAATGCCGACGGTGAATTGTGGCTTGGGACGTTTGGGGAGGGTATAGCCAGAAAAAGTGAAAATTATTTTGTGTCATATGAACTTCCGGAAGGCATCAAACAGAATTACGTATATAGTACCAGCTTTGATAATATGGGCAACTTAATCTTAGGTACTGGTAACGGTATTAGGAAATTTGATGGCATAACTTTTAAGCCATATCTTATTAATGAAGACTTAGGTAACAAAACTGTAATATGTTTTTTAAACGACACCAAGGGTAGGACATGGATCGGTTCTTCTAAAGGGCTTGCTTGTTTTTCGGGAGAAAAAAATCTTCCGGTTGATCCTCCAAAACGTCTTGTTGCAGCAACAATTTTAAAAATATTTGAAGATAAAAACTCTACGATCTGGTTTGCTTCGGAAGAGGGAATATTCAGTTATGATGGTATTTCATTTCACGATCATAAATTTTCAAGTAAAAACAAAGTGGGCTCAGTGCTTAATGTTGCTGAGGATAGTTTTAATAATTTATGGTTTGGAACTTCAGATGGGCTTTTATTTTTTGACCGAAAAACTTTTAAAACAATCATGCTCTCCGATAATTTTTCTTCCAATCAAATTGTGTCGCTTGATATTGATGAGGATAACGTTTTATGGGCTGCTACCTTTAACGGAATATATCATTTTGATGTTTTAAATTATGTAAAGAACAAAACGCTTTTACTTAAACACATTGGAAGGCAGCAAGGATTAAAAAGTATTGAATGTAATCAAAATGCAATTTTTGATGATAAAAAAGGAAATATATATTTTGGAACCACAGCCGGACTTGTTCAGATAATTAAGGAAAAAAAATCCGCTAAAGATATTGAACTGCCTAAACTGAATTTAACAGGTATCAGACTTTTCCTTCAGGAAACAGATTGGTTTCCTTTTTCCGATTCAATTGATAAGGTGAGTCATTTGCCAATTGGCCTTTCTATTGATTATAAAAAGAATGACTTAACATTTGATTTTATTGGTATAACATACAGCAATCCGGAAAATATCAGGTATCGTTATAAACTTGTTGGTAACGATCAGGATTGGTATCCCTTAACCAAAGAAACTTATGCCAGATATACCAATTTGCCTTACGGAGATTATACATTTATGGTTGCGCTTGCAGATGAAGGAGGTGAATTATTTCCAATCGATCCCGTTGAGTTTCATTTTGTGATCACACCCCCATATTGGAAAACGTGGTGGTTCACCTTAATATCATTCTTCTTGTTTTTTTTAGCAGGCTGGTTGGTATACAGGTGGAGGTCCTCAGTAATAAGGAAAAAAGCAGAGGCCCAGCAGCTTGTTTATAAATCAAAACTACTTGCTCTTGAGCAGGAGACACTTAACGCAAGTATGAACCGACATTTTATTTTTAACGCACTTAACTCCATTCAGTATTATATTAACAGGCAGGATAAATTATCTGCCAACAAATATCTTACGAGCTTTGCAAAGCTCATTAGGAAAAATCTGGATAGTTCACAAAACAACCTTGTTACTTTATCGGAAGAATTGGAAAGGCTCGAGTTATATCTGTCTCTCGAACATATGAGATTTAGCAAATTCAGTTATTCAATTAAAATAGGGGCAGGAGTAGAGGCCGAGGTATTAAAGATTCCTCCCATGATACTTCAGCCCTATATAGAGAACAGTATTTGGCATGGAATATTACCCATGGAACAACCTGGAGAAATTTTAGTTGAAATAAATCTTTATAAGGATAATTGTATTATCTTTAATATTGAAGATAATGGAATTGGGATTGATGAGAGTTTGAAGAAAAAGCAACAATTTCCAACAGAACATGATTCAAAAGGCATGAAAATTACGGAAACAAGGATAAATTTGTTGAAAAAAATGTCAGGGGGGAATATTGAGATAAAAGGCCCTTATGATATCAAAAACGAAGGAAAAGGGACCGGAACCAGGGTGGAAATTATACTTCCTATAAAAAAATAGTATCAGGGACTTGACAAATGGGAAAAAAAGATATATATTTGTGTATGTGGTGTAAGAACCATTAAAGAAAAAATGAAAAAAGGCCTTTACATATCAATCATAACCATCTCAATTGCGATGTTTACTTCTTGTAAAAAAGAAGATATGTTAGCTCCGCAGACTCCTGAGAGTTCATCTTCTTTTAAGACTACTACTAATGACGGTTCTTCAACTCCTCCTTCTGATGGTGTTGATGCTATTACTGTTGGTAGTGATGTTGATGATAAAACTGGAAGTGGCACTACTAAACCGACAGGTCGTAAGCCTACTGGTACGGGTATTACAATTGGCAGTGATGTTGATGATAAAACAGGAAGTGGTACAAAGGGCAAAAAAACATTAAAAGCTAGAATATCTTAATAAGACTCAATAAATAGAATTTTTAAAAGCACCCCAAAAGGGTGTTTTTTTTTGCCTGATAACTTCTTCTGCCAGCATATTACGGTCATTTGTTTTTTGATATAAAACCTTATTCTTTTGACTTTACAAAATTATTCGGGTAACTTTGCAGTATAAGTTAAGGTGTACTTGGCATACTCATTAATATTGGTATAGTTAAGGGTTTATTATCAGAGCTATCGTACTGATTTTATCTGCTAATAAGTTTTGATTGACACGTAACGTGATGATTTATAGTTTTGTCTTATTGTATAATGAATAGCTAAAAAAAAATATGAAAAAAGTACTACTTCAGGTTGTTTTTCTCTTGTTGTTATCTGGGTTTCTTAAGGCTCAAATAGTATATGATAATTACCAGGATGGAAAAATATGGTTTAAGTTAAAGCAAGGCCAGCCAACAAGCGTAGCCTGGAATCATAATAGCTACAATGTTTCTATAAGCGATATCCCCGTTGTTGAAACCCTAAACAAAGTTGTTTCAGTAAAAAAAATATACAATCCTTTTCATGCAGTAAATAATTATCCGGCACTTAGGAATGTTTATTTGCTGGAGTTGACAGACCCCACTAAAATTAATGTGGCTCTTGAAATGTTAGAGATCAATACAACAGTTGAATATGCTGAAAAAGTTCCGTTGGACAAAACAATGGCTGCACCTAATGATCCGTCTTTTGGTTCTCAGTGGGAGTTAAATTTAATAAATGCAACTCAGGCATGGGCCTACCCATCGGTTAGCTCAAACATAAAGGTTGCCGTTGTTGACGATGCGATACAGAATAATGCGATACCATTAACGCATGAGGATTTGTATGCTGCAATATGGAAAAATCCAGGAGAACCGATTACTTCAGACTCAAAGGATAATGATAATAATGGTTATGTAGATGATATAAGAGGTTACGATGTTTCACTTAATAAATGGCAGACAGACCCTCCAAGTGGAGATACAAGGTATCGTCATGGTACTCAGGTTGCCGGTGTTATTGGTGCTGTAACAAATAATAGTATTGGTATTGCATCCATTGGAAACAGGATCAAGATCATTCCGGTAAAGGCGTCAAATTCCCTTAATGCAATTACTAACGGTTACGAAGGTGTTGTCTATGCCGCGGTTGCCGGAGCAAATGTTATTTGTATGGCGTGGGGTACTTCAGTCTCTTCAGTTACAGGGCAGAACGTAATGAATTATGCGCACGCACAGGGTTGTGTTTTAGTTGCCGCGGCAGGGAATGATAATACCAATGCGATGTATTATCCTGCTGCATACAATCATGTGATAGCAGTTGCTGCAACTCAAAGCAATGATGTAAAAGCTCCTTTTTCTAATTATGGAAGTTGGGTTGATGTCAGCGCTCCAGGTGTTAATGTTTATACCACAACAACTTATACGACCACAGCGATGAACAGGTATGCTGTTGCTTCAGGAACATCTATATCTGCAGGTTTGGTAGCCGGATTAGCTGGTTTGATGCTTACTTCAAACCCAGGTGCTACGCCTGATGAAATTGAAGGTTGCATCAGATCGTCTTCTGTAAACACGGCAAGTCTTAATCCAACCACACCAATTGGAAATGGGCGCATTGATGCTGTTGCGGCTATGGGATGTATTTCTGCTAACCAATATCTTACACCAATTGCCGATTTCAGAGCAAACACAACAAACATTTTTGTTGGCGGGAAAGTTGTATTTGCAAATACAACAGTGCATGATGGAACATCATATACATGGACTTTTCAGGGCGGAAGTCCTTCAACCGCGGTCAAGACCGATAAAAGCTCAGTAGAAGTTACATATCTAAGTGCGGGCTTATATTCTGTTACATTGGTTGCAACACGAACGCTTACTCCAACCAGTGCTGATACCGTAGTAAAAACGAATTATATCAGTGTTGGAGGAGGAGGAGGTTGTGATACACTTAACTTGTACAATACATATAGTGCCGATCCATGGATTAGGGCTAATTACTACCACGGACCCTTGAATGATACGGATGCTTTTGGTGTTCCTATTATAGCAAGGTGGGGGTGGATAAACGGAGTCAACAAGGAAAATCAATTTGAAAAAGCACAGTATTTTGATATTACAGGTTCTCCTAGAAAAACAATTACATCGGTTAGGGTACATTTTGCAGAGGCTAAGTCTGCCTCTGGCGTTAGCCCGGTTGGGAAATTTGTTTCATTAATAGTTTATGAGTTAGGCGTGGGTGGTTTACCTGGCAATGAAAAGTACAGGAAGAGAATCGAATTTCCTGATATAATTAATGACGTTGCTGCCGGAAGGTTTACGACTGTAAAATTTGATTCCGCCGTTACAGTTACTACAGACAATTTTTTTGTAAGTATTGCTTTAATGGGAGGGGATGGCAATCTTGAATGGTCAGCACTGGATTCCACGAGAAGGGATACTCTGAATATCTTGTCGAATAAAACAGCTGTTTCCTCGCAAACAAATCCATCCGAAGTATATCAAAGACATAATAATGGATCATGGTGTCGAATTGATCAAGGTTGTGGAAATGGTACTACCTCTTGGGCAATTAATATTTCACTATACATTTTTCCTTTTATGACTGATCAGCCGGTTGATGCTTATTTTACAATGGACCATGATACAATTTGTGAAGGAAATTATATTGTTTATGATGCAACAGGATCTACTCATCAGGATACTGTGTCCTGGATATTTCAGGGTGGAAATCCTTCGCATTCCAATAAACTAATAGACACGGTTTTTTATGTGAATAAACCTTTTAATAACATTTATACTGATACTACAACTCTTATTGTAAGAGGCGGAGGTTGCATTGACTCTGATACAATGGTTAAAACATTTAAAGTGTTTTCTTCTCCAAGGATAACTGTTACATCAAATCCTGTAACATCTATTTGTGTAGGAGGGGGAGCATCGGTAACTGCTACAGCAAGCGCTTCAGTACCAACAAATGGATTTACCTGGAGTCCTTCACACGGACTAAGTAGCAATACAGACGTAACAGTGATTATTTCGCCCACCGCAACGCAAACCTATGAAATAGAAGCTGTGTCAACATCATACGGGTGTCATGGTAATACAACTATTATGGTGGAAGTTGATCAATCACCAAGTGCAAACACCGTTATATCGCCAAATGATACTGTTTGTGTGGGCGATGATGTTATATTCGATGGTTCATCTAGTATTGGAAACACATATAGCTGGAATGCCCCTGGTGCAGCAACAAGTTCATCTTCTGCTGCGATCTTTACAACAAGTTACTCAATTGCAGGAACTTATTCTTATACACTTCAGGCTACAAATGCCTGCGGTACATCACCTGGTAATGGTTCGCTTGTAGTCATTACTTGTACGCCTAATGCTGTACCGGAATTGTTCTCCAAGCAAAATGTAACGGCATTTTATAATAGCAATTCAAATGCAGTTGATCTGTCAATTTATATTGATAATTCTCAAAATAATGTGCAGGTAAAACTCTTGGATGCGCTTGGACAATATGTTGTTGCAAAACAAGTGAGTCTCAATAAAGGAATAAGTACATTTAATATAGATGTCACATCTTTAGCAAGAGGCGTATATACCATACAAGTAACCGACAATAAAACATCGAGTTATGCTAGTAAGCTGGTTATATATTAGTTTTTAAAAAATCTTTTGAAAAACGGCTGCACATTGTGCAGCCGTTTTTTTTTGATGTAAGATTTTGCCTCCTTTTGTAAAATTTTCTATTATGAATAATTGTATTTTCGCCATCGTCATTGAATTAATTTATGCTTTTGCGAATATTATTTTTAGCTGTATTCACGTTCCATTTTAATTTGCTGTTATTTTCTCAAGCAGATATTACTCCCGAGTATGTTTTTTCATTGAACGATAAAGTAGTTGGTGAAAACCGCTTTGCTGATTGTGTGGATAAAGATGTTCCGGGTGCATTGCCTTTTGGAATAGTCCGGGAAATAGGAACTACAAAATATATTATTGCAATTGACAGTGCTTCCTTTTATCCGGCTGCAACAAGCCTTAGAGCCTTTATGGCAGTAGATTTTCCGGGTAGCTCGGAACGTATTGCTTTCGCCGCACAAAACATCCGATTCAATCCTAAGGGAGTGGAGAGTGGTAATTATTCCAGGTTGTTATTGGTAAGTAAACACAAAATATCCCTCGGTCCTAAAATTAAAATGATAATAGAGCCAAACGGAAAAAATTATGTGGAATGGGATTGTAACGGATACAAGGCAATAAACCTGAGTGGTTATTTTGAATTCAATAGTTCAATGCTAATTCCCGATGAAGAAGTTTCTTCTGATTCCGTAGTCAGAGCCTCCTTTGATATTTACACGCAGGATATTCATAACTTCATTGCACAGGTAAGCATTTCTCCTTTTAAAATAAAAGGACTGAACGATTTTTCTTTTTCTGTAATCGATGCAACTGTTGATATGAGCGAATTAGTAAATGCTCCGGGGATGGCTTTTCCAGCAGGATATACCAATTCATCATCAAATAATATACAATCGTGGACTGGTTTTTTTATTAAACAATTAAAAGTAAAGTTGCCTAAAGAATTATCTAAATCCGGAAGCAGAATGGAAGCTTACGCAGAAAATTTCCTTATCGATAACGTTGGTGTTTCCGGGAATTTTGGAATGAATAATTTATTTTCTGTAGATGAAGGAAATATGAATGGCTGGGGATTCTCAGTCGATAATTTAAATATTTCTATTGTTGCCAATAAGTTAAATGGAGGCGGTATGGCAGGTTCAATCGTATTGCCTATTGCTAAAGGGGAGTTCTAAAAATAGAATGTTAAAAACAATCTAATAAAATCGTATCTA
>CAZQIC010000063.1:0-12771 GCA_964593555.1 uncultured Bacteroidia bacterium
AATCTAAAAAAAAATACGGTTACATTTGTTAAAATCAATTAATAGAACCTCCCATCATTGTTAAAGGAACACGATAATTTTTATTTACAAAAGGAAGAACCGTCAAGAGGTTGCTTGCTCGCGTTAAAAAAACTAATTCTTGCAATAGATACAAATATTACTGCGGAATGGAAATACGGAATGCCATTTTTCTGTTACAAGGGGAAAATGTTTTGTTACTTATGGGTGCAGAAAAAATCAGGTCTGCCCTATTTAGGAATTGTTGAGGGAAAAAAAATTAAACACCCCGGCCTGATCAATGAAAAACGTTCCCGAATGAAAATTATGCTCATTGATCCGGAGAAAGACCTGCCGGTTAAAACAATAAAAAATATCCTTACGCAGGCTCTAGACCTATATAAGACAGGAAAAATAAAATTGCCAAAAAAAAATTAATTAGACTGGGAAACAGGTGTTTTCTGAAGAAGAAACTGCTCAACAAAAAAGGAAACAACTTGATGTGTTATATTCCTGTATTCAAAAGAAGAAGTATCTGAAGAAGAAACTAAAACCTGCTCTGTGTTTCCTGTAGAAGCAACAGAAAGTGAATCGTTTTTAACCTGTTTGTTTGTCACCCCTATACAAATAGAGGCAATAGTAACAACCGCAAACAAAACTGAAAAGATCGCTATTTTAGATTTCATATTACAAAGATAATAAAAGATCAACTGAAATTAAATTCCTGTTTGAATTTGCTTTAATTTTAGGTTTATTTAACAACCCTCTTAAAACCATTTAAAACACCTGATTTCTTTACATTTTGATGCAATATTTCAACATATAGATATGAAAAAACTTCTCGCTTTACTTTTTGTTGCCTGTTCATTAGCCGTTTTTTCACAAAACAATCTCATCACGCTGGAAGATATTTATCTTAACAATACATTCCCTCAATACGGCGCAGGTGAATTAAAAGAATTATCGGATGGTAAACATTATGCCGATTGGGAATCCAATCCTGATGGCTATTGCTTCATAACAAAAAAAATAATTGAGACCGGGAAAACTGTAGATACATTAATTAAGTCACAACAATTACAAAGTTATTTTTCAAAAGAAACTCCGTGCGGTATCGAAGAGTTTAATGTTAGCAAGGATGAAAATACCATTTTATTTTCCGGAACATCTATACCTGTTTACAGGCATTCCACAAAAGAGCCCTATTATGTATGGAATAGAAAAAACAAATCACTCACATATATTGGAAAAAAAGACGAGCCCTTGATGTACGGACAATTTTCTCCTGATGATAAAAAGGTATCTTATGTTTCGGACAATAATCTTTTCATTAATGACCTTATTACGGGAAAGGATATACAGGTAACAAATGACGGCAAACATAATGAGATCATTAACGGTGCAACCGATTGGGTTTACGAAGAGGAATTCTCTTTTGATGTTGCTTACCAATGGAGTCCGGATGCAAAAAAAATTGCATACTACCGTTTTGATGAAAGCGAAGTAAAAGAATTTTTATTTACGGAGTACGGAAAACTTTATCCCACCGAATACAAATTTAAATATCCAAAAGCGGGAGAAAAAAACTCAACTGTTACCATACATATCTATGACACCGAGACAGGTAAAACAACATTGGTAAATACAGGTACTGAAACAGATCAATATATACCAAGGATAAAGTGGACACAGGATCCGAATGCCCTTTCGCTTGTGAGGTTGAACAGATTACAAAATAAACTGGAATTATTAATTGCCAACGCCAAAACCGGGGAAACAAAAACTGTTTATACCGAGGAAAGTCCGACGTATGTTGACATGCATGAGGGAAATGGCGATTATGTTTATTTTCTGGCCAACGGAAATTTTATTCTCCTGAGTGAAAAAGATGGTTTCAGCCATATTTACCTTTTTGATCCTAAGGGTAAGCTAGTAAAACAATTGACCAAGGGCAATTGGGACGTAGCTTCGATTGAAACGGTAGACGAAAAAACAAAAACAATTTATTTTGTTTCTTCAGAGGAAGGACCGCTGTACAAGGCACTATACTCCGTTACTCTTGATGGCAAAAAGAAAAAAATATCAGATCAAAAAGGTAATAACTCTCCAAAGTTCTTTACCAGCAACAATTATTTTATAAATACTTTTTCTACTGCTAACAAACCTCAGACTTATACCTTGAATAAGGCTAATGGAAAGATTATTAAAACTCTTGAAGAAAACAATGATCTTCAGAATACAATGAAAGGCTATTCCCTATCCAAAAAAGAATTCTTCACATTTACCACCTCCGAAAATATTTTACTTAACGGCTGGATGATAAAGCCGGTTGATTTTAACCCCAATAAAAAGTATCCTGTATTTTTTACTATTTACGGAGGGCCGGGTTCACAGACCGTTACTGACTCCTGGGACAGAAATTATTTCTGGTACCAGATGCTGGCACAAAAAGGCTATATCATTGTTTCAGTAGATAACCGCGGAACGGGAATGCGCGGAAGAGAATTTAAAAACTGCACCTATAAACAATTGGGGAAATACGAAACCATTGATCAGATAGAAGCAGCGAAATATTTAGGATCACTTTCTTATGTAGACAAAACGCGCATTGGAATTTTTGGATGGAGCTATGGCGGATACATGTCATCCCTGTGTTTATTTAAAGGAGCAGATTATTTTAAAGCAGCAATTGCTGTAGCGCCAGTAACCAATTGGAGATATTACGACAGCATTTATACCGAACGCTATATGCAGACTCCACAGGAGAATGGAAAAAATTATGACGATAACTCCCCTATTAAATTTACCGACAACTTAAAAGGAAAATATTTGCTGATCCATGGCACTGCAGATGACAATGTACATTTTCAGAATACGGTTGAAATAACAACCGCACTTATTAATTCAGGGAAACAGTATGATCTATTTATATACCCCGATAAAAATCATGGTATATCAGGAAAAAAAACACGCTATCACCTTTATACCCAGATGACAGATTTTATTTTAAATAACCTATAATTGGTCGCCTCTTTTTGCGTTGAATCATTAATTATAAATCCGTAATTTCTTAGTACTTTCGAAATTCTTAAAAAAACAAAAATGATAAAAGCACCGGCCCAAGTATTAAACCACCCAGCAGGATTATTTATTCTTTTTTTCACAGAGATGTGGGAACGTTTTAGTTATTACGGGATGCGCGCATTACTTGTTTTATTCCTTATTAGTGACCTTGCAGCCGGTGGATGGGGCTGGCCCAGAGAAGAAGCGCTTAAGCTTTATGCACTTTATACAGGGCTGGTATATGTAACACCAATACTTGGAGGAATTTTAGCGGATAAATTGATTGGATACAGAAAAGCTGTAATACTTGGTGCAGTATTAATGACTCTGGGCCATGCATCAATGGCAATGGAAACACATTTTTTCTTTTACTGCGGACTTGTACTTCTTATAATTGGAAACGGTGCTTTTAAACCAAATATTTCTTCAATTGTTGGAGGTCTTTATCCTAAGAGCAGTACTAAAAAAGATGCTGCCTACACAATTTTCTACATGGGAATTAACGCTGGTGCATTTCTTGGAATTTTATTATGCGGTTACATCGGAGAAAAAGTTGGCTGGAGTTACGGATTCGGCTTAGCGGGAATATTTATGTTTTTTGGTATGCTTCAATTTATATTCGGCCAAAAAATTTTCGGGAACATTGGATTGAGTCCAAAAGAAAGAGCATCAGCACCAGTGGATTTAAATGAGGAAAAAGAGGAAGAACTTCCACGGAACGTCTCAAGAGACAGGCTTGCAGTAATCGGCATACTTGCCTTTTTTACAATTTTTTTCTGGATGGCTTTCGAACAGGCAGGTGGCAGTATGACTATTTTTGCGAAGGATTATACCGACAATGTTTTAGAATCAAGTCAGGCACTTGTTTTTAAATTCATTAACACAGCCCTAACAATTGGTCCTTTAATAATTGTAACATGGGTGCTTTTTTTATTGGCTAAAAGTGTTGCAAAATTTTATCCGCTCTCCACACTTTTTATTTCATCAAGTTTTGTAATAATATGGGGAATAGCCCTATGGATGTTAAGCAAAGAATTTTCTTCTGAAGTTGCAGAGATTCCCGCTTCATGGTATGGTATCCTTAATTCATTCTTCATTATAGCATTTGCACCTTTGTTTTCTAAAATATGGGAAAGCAAATTGAATCCTTCCGGTCCGGTTAAATTTGGAATAGGACTTGTTTTGTTGGGATTGGGCTTTGGAGTTTTGGCCTATGGAGGAAGGGCAATTCAACCTGGTTCTGCAACAGCATCTGTGAGCATGGTATGGTTAATTCTTGCTTATCTCTTCCATACACTTGGGGAATTATGTGTATCACCCGTTGGACTTTCTTACGTAAGTAAATTAGCTCCCGCAAAATTTGTTGGATTAATGTTTGGCGTATGGTTTGGTGCGTCTGCAATAGCAAATTACATTGCGGGCTGGTCTGCGAGTTTCATTGATAAAATAAATGCACAATATTCCATATCAGTTTTCTTTTTAATTTATACGGCAATTCCAATTGGAGCAGGCGTGATAATTATACTATTGAATGGCCGCATTAAAAAAATGATGCATGGAATATCTTAATCACACTCAACCTATACAAGCAAAAGATTTTCACGAAGGGCTCAAACTCACCTTTGAACCTTTTACGCTTAGCAAAGCAGAGATCATTGAATTCGCTAAACAATTCGATCCGCTTATATTTCATATCGATGAAGAAGCCGCAAAAAAAACCCATTTTAAAGGCTTAATATCAAGCGGCCCTCATATTTTCACCCTTAAGCACCGCACCCAATGGATACCCATTTTTGGCCATTCGGTTATTGCCGGAATGGAAGTAAATAACTGGAAATTCTTAAAACCCGTTTACCCTGATCAAACTATTTACGGATCAGTATTAATTGAATCCATCAAGAAAAACCCCGAAAAACAATATTCTGTTGTTAAATGGCGTTACGAATTCAAAGATGTTAAGCAGGAAATGGTACAATCTTTGGAAATGGTTGTTATGCATTATATTTCGTAAATTAGTACATCCATTCAATCTTAATGAAGAAGGTTTTTACATTTATTGCGATAAGCATTTTATTCAGCGGAGTTGTAGGGTTTAAAAAAGCCCCCCTTACCTCCTGCCGAAAAAATTAATTGGATGTCCTTTGAGCAAGCGATTGAACTCAACAAAAAGACTCCTAAAAAAATATTTATTGATGTGTACACCGGTTGGTGTGGATGGTGCAAAGTAATGGATGCACAAACGTTTACAAATCCGGTGATCATAAAAAACATGAACAAATATTTTTATGCTGTAAAATTGGATGCAGAGATGAAGGATACTGTAAAGTTCCAGGATGTGGTTTTTGTAAATCCTAATCCAACTCAACGCGGATCAACTCATCAATTGGCTGCAGCACTTTTAAATAACCAAATGTCATACCCAACTACAGTTTATCTTGACGAGAATTTTAGCATGCTTGGTCCAGTGCCGGGATTTTTAAAACCGGACGCTATGGAACCAATATTAAAATTTTATGGCGAGAATTGTTATAAAACTGAAAAATGGGAAGACTTTTCCACAAAATTTAAAGGAGAGGTTGTTGCAAATTAGCAGACAGAAAATGAAAAAAAAAATAACAGGTTTTTCTTCAATAGTTATTTTATACACAACAAGTATTTTTTCCCAAAATACATTTAATGACATCCATTCTATTTTTCAAACAAAGTGTACAATAAGCTGTCACAGCGGCGCCTCACCAACAGGTAACTTAGATCTGAGCGGATCAGTTGCCAGCGTTTACAGCAATTTAGTTAACATCACTCCAACAAACCCTGCTGCATCGGCAATAGGTGATAAGTTAATTGATCCCGGTTATCCTCACCGCAGTTTTTTAATGCGTAAATGCAATAACAATCTTGATCCGGATAACGGCATAATTGCATCCGAAGGCGTTGCAATGCCAAACGGACAAACACCATTGGTGAATAGTGAAATTGAATTAATAAGACAGTGGATTTTAAAAGGTGCGCCTCAAACCGGAAACGTTGTGGATACCGCTGCTGTTAACAGGTATTACAGAGGCAAGGGAATAAATAGTATTCCGGTGCCACCTCCCGCACCTACTGCGCCAGGATCATTCCAGATACATGTGGGGAAAATATTTGTACCAAAACTTTCTGAAGTAGAATATTTTTTAAAGTACGATCTGAAACTTCCTGATACAGTTAGGGTCGATCGTATCAATGTAATAATGGCTAAACAATCGCACCATTTTATCATTTACAAATTACAACCCGGAGCCTCCTCTTCCTTCGCTGAAGGGTTAAGATTACTGAACACGGGAACAGGAGGAGGATCATCCTCCGGCCTTAACACATTAGTAGCAGCATGGCAGATAGATCGTGATGACACCTTGCCCCCAAATACTTCATACCTCTGGGAAACATCTTCTGTACTTGATTTTAATTATCACATTCCTAATTTTAATACTGATTCTACTTTAGCTGTTGATGTTTACATGGACATTTACACCAAACCCAAAACAGTACCTGATAATATTATGTATTCAACACTCATAAATAATATCGCAATAAATATTCCTGCTAATAACCAGCCCACTACTTTTTCGCAAGCTGATTTTTCAACCTCGGCGCTTAATATGTGGAACGTTTGGACCTTGGCCACTCATACACATAAGTATGGAATCGACTTTGATATTTTTTTTCGCAATCCTACTGGAACAAAAGGAAGCAAGGTATATGAAGGTTACTATGATCCAACATATACGTTTAACCAAGGCTATTATAGCTGGCAGCACCCGGCTGTTTTAAGTTTCTACAGAACATTGGGAGGTCCTCTTAGTCTTAATCCAAGAGATGGATTGATCCAGGAAGCTACTTATAAAAATTATGGATCTACCGCAGTTTATTTTGGATTTACAACTGATAGTGAAATGATGCTATACTACATCCAATATACATTGGGTCAAAGTATGGCGGCTGTTCAAGATCATGAAAAAGATCCGTTTTCAGTTTCTGTTTACCCTAATCCGTTTAGCAGCAGCACTGTGATCGGGTATACATTAGAAAAGAATGCCGATGTCAAAATTGAACTTGTTGATATTTTTGGAAAACAAATTGCTGTTATAGCAGATGGAAAGGAACTTGCAGGAAACCACCAGATCACCCTGGATGGAAAATGCTTTTCCCTGCAAAGCGGAATTTATATTGTAAAAATCACCTCAAACAATGTAGTTTCAACAAAGCGAATTGTTCTTAATCAATAATTCTTTTCCTATTATCAGAATTTACTACATTTACACCGCATTTGCCTCATATGGGCAATCAATATGCTAAACGATATTCTTCTCACCATACTTCTTGTTGCATTAAATGGCTTTTTCGTTGCCGCTGAATTCGCCATTGTTAAAGTCCGTTCATCACAAATTGACGTAAAAATAAAATCCGGCAGCAACCGTGCAAAAATTGCCAGGAGTGTTATCGATAATATGGATTCATATATTTCGGCAACACAATTTGGAATTACATTGGCGAGCCTTGGTCTTGGATGGATAGGAGAAAGTGTTGTAACTCAAATTATAAGCGGACTTTTCCATACATTTGGAGCTTCTGTAAGTACTGAGACAATACATTCCATCTCCTTCCCTATTGCGTTTGTATTTATTACTATACTTCACATTATTTTTGGAGAATTAATTCCTAAAGCACTTGCAATAAGGTACGCTCTTGAAACATCTTTGTCCGTTTCAATCCCCATCAAAATATTTTACACATTATTTAAACCATTTATTTGGTCGCTGAACACTTTTGCTAATTTCTTATTAAGATTGATGGGTGTGAAGCTTGTATTAGGTCATAATATACACTCAGAAGAAGAATTAAAAGTATTATTAACCGAGAGTGAAGAAGGCGGAGCCATTAAACCTTCAGAACATGAACTTATACAAAACGTATTTGATTTTGACGACCGGATAGTAAAACAAATACTTGTCCCAAGAACTAAAATAGCAGCTATTGATATTGATCTTAATGATCAGGAAATAATTGACAAAGTATTGGAAGAAGGGTATTCAAGACTACCTGTTTATAAGGACTCATTAGACAATATCATTGGAACAATTTATACCAGGGACCTTTTAAAGGTATTGAAGAATAAAGATTTTAATTTTCGTAATATTATTCGTCCGGCATATTTTATTCCAACAAGTAAAAAAATAAGCGACTTGTTACGTGAATTTCAAAGTCAGCATATTCATATTGCCATAGCCACAAATGAAGCCGGTGGAACAATGGGGATGGTTACCATGGAAGATATTATTGAAGAGTTGGTAGGCGAAATTCAGGATGAGCACGATGAAGAAAAACCATTGGTGGAGAAGAAAAGCGAAACCGAATTTATTGTTAATGCCAGCATTGCTATTAATGATGTTAATGAGTTTCTGCCAATTGCATTGCCTGAAAGCCCTCACTATGATACCATTTCAGGGTTAGTGAACCAGGTTTTCGAACGTATACCGGCTGTAAACGAACAAAGAGAGTTTGGAGGCTATCAGATCACTATCCTTAAAAGGCATAAACACAGCGTTGAAACAGTGAGATTTAAAGCATTGGAAAAAGAGCAGGAAGAGGAATCTTAAACTCAATTTTATTCTGAATATGTAAAACAAAAGCCTCCGACTAAGTCGGAGGCTTTTGTTTTAGGGTAATTGATGGGGCTCGAACCCACGACCCTCGGTACCACAAACCGATGCTCTAACCAGCTGAGCTACAACTACCATCTCATACTATTTTGAAATAGCGACTGCAAAGATACAGTATTTTACGATTTTAAAAAATACCATAAAGTACAAAACATAGGCTATTATATATTAATTTATAGCGGGTTAAAATGGTAAATTTGTATTATGCACAGCCATGAAGAACATATAATACTCTCCGTTAGCGGTATGGATTGCTCTAGCTGTGCCCAAACCATATCCAGGCAATTAGAGAAAAAGGGGCTGGGGAAAGTAAATGTAAACTTCGCTACAGGCGAAGCTTCCTTTGATATTAAAAATCACGATCAGATAAAACTTGCTACCAAAAGCATTGAAGAGTTGGGCTATAAAGTATTGCTGCACGATCATAGCCACGACGACCAGGCACATCAGGGCCATAATCATGCGCACGATAATGCCATTGAGAAAAAATTTTATTTCACGCTGATATTTACGGTACCGCTTTTTTTTCACATGTTTATTCCCTTTGAGTTATTAAATAATCCTATTGTTCAACTATTGCTTTGCCTCCCTGTTCTTACAATAGGAATAATGCATTTTGGCAGAAGCGCATGGAAATCACTTAAAGTCGGAATCCCCAATATGGATGTGCTAATTGCCATTGGATCAACATCCGCTTTTATTTATAGTCTTGCCGGGACAATTATGTTTTATGGAACACATGAAGTTCACAATTATATGTTCTATGAAACCAGCGCCACAATTATCACATTGGTGTTGTTAGGAAATGTGCTGGAACACCGCTCTGTTAACGGCACCACATCTGCAATAAGAGATCTCACCAAAATGCAGGTGACAAAAGCAAGGAAAATAACTTTGATAAATGGCTCAGAAGAAATTTCAGATATAGAATATAAAGCTATCCAGGTAAATGATGTTTTATTGGTGAATACCGGAGATAAAATACCTGTTGATGGTGAAATAATATACGGATCGGGATCCATTGACGAATCCATGATATCCGGTGAAAGCTTACCAGTCGAGAAAAATATTGGCGGCAAAGTTATTGGCGGAACAATTTTAAACAGCGGCTCTATAAAAGTTAAAACACTTAAGATTGGAAAAGATACCGTGCTTGCACATATCATCGAGTTAGTTAAAAATGCACAACAGCAAAAACCAACCATTCAAAAATTAGGCGATAAAGCAAGTGCTATTTTTGTTCCTGTAGTTTTGGGTATTTCCCTGCTTACTTTTTTGCTCTCCAATTTTGTATTTGATATTGGACTACAAAAAGCATTGATGCATAGTATTGCCGTATTGGTTATTTCATGCCCCTGCGCTATGGGGCTTGCCACACCAACTGCGGTAATGGTAGGTATAGGACGCGCGGCCAAAAGTGGAATTTTAATAAAAGGTGGAAGTACGCTGGAACAATTTGCCGGAATAAAAAATATTGTTTTCGATAAAACGGGAACATTAACAACCGGAAATTTTAAAATTAAAAAAATTGAACCCATTGGTATAGAAAAAGACGAATTGATCAGGATTCTTTATCATGTTGAAAAGCATTCTTCCCATCCTATTGCTAATTCAATTGTTAGTGGTCTTGGTCAACAAGATATTCCTGCACCAGTTCTTTCAGCTATAAAGGAAAAAAAAGGCGTTGGATTATACGCAACCGATAGCAACAATAACAATTATGTGATTGGATCATATGCCATTGCTCAACATCTAACAAAGGACGACCACCACAATGTATATATTATCAAAAACGATTCTCTCGCAGGCTGGGTAGACCTTGAAGATGAAATAAAGACAAGTGCCGCTGCTGTTATCAATGAACTAAAAGCAAATCACATTAAAACCATATTACTAAGCGGCGATAATTCTTATGCCACCAATTCACTCGGACAAAAATTAAATTTTGATATTATTCATGGAGAACAATTACCAGAGGAAAAATTAAAAAAAATTGAAACATTTGTTCAGGAAGCGGGTACCGCAATGGTTGGTGATGGAATAAACGACGCTCCTGCCCTTGCAAAAGCAACCGTGGGTATCTCATTGGGTAATGCTACTGAAGTTGCCATCCAATCGGCACAAATAGTTTTATTGAACGGTAACGACCTTTTAAAAATTGATGAGGCTTATCGCATTAGTAAGCATACACTTAAAACAATTAAACAAAATTTATTCTGGGCATTTTTCTATAATGTGGTGGCCATACCTATCGCAGCCTTCGGATTCCTTAATCCAATGGTTGGAGCCCTTGCCATGGCCTTTTCCGATGTTATTGTAATTGGCAATTCCATACGGCTCAAAACTAAAAACATTAAATAGAACCTGCATAATCATTAGTGAATCTTAAATTATCAATTTCTCTTTTAACTACTAAATGGCGGGGAGATGTCCACGAAAAGTGCGAACCGGAAGTTTCGTGGCCCTGACGCGAAAGACCGTGCGACAAACGAAAGCTTCAGGTTTGGTTTTCGTGGCCTTTTTCTTTGGTTCGTTTCTTTTGTGGAAACAAAAGAAATGAACAAAAACGCTTTTATTTAAGAGAAATCTGTTGTAAAGACAAAGCCAGAAACAATATCTTTGCACTATTGGCGTTAAAACAATCCTCCAGGCCCGGTATGCAAGAAAAAAAACTCAACGTACTGTTCATTCCAAGCTGGTATCCCAATAAATCAAATCCAACCTTAGGCATTTTTATAAAACGTCATGCAGAGGCCTTATCCGCATTGCATAATATATCTGTAATAAACACAATATCAGATGCGCAGACCCCGGAAAATACAATTGAAACAGATTCCACAAACAATATCTACACAGTTACTGCGAGGTACAAAAAAGCAAATTTTCCTGGAACTAAACTGATCCGAAGCTTAAAGGCTTTTAAAAAAGCATATGAAATTTTTGTAAAGGAAAAAGGCAAACCCGATATTATTCATTTGCATGTTATTTACCCGGCGGCGTACTACATTCTATTCACAATTTTTTTCAGGGACATACCCGTTGTAATTTCAGAACATTGGTCGGGATATATGAAAGAGGACGGAAACTACAAAGGAGCATTAATGAAACTTATTACCGGTAAAATTGTAAAACGCGCTAATGCAATTATTGCTGTATCCGAAAAAATGAAGAGCGCCATGTTAAGCCATAACCTGCAAAACAATTATCATATTGTTCCAAATGTTGTCGATACAAATCTGTTTCATTCAAATAACAACAATAAAAAAAACGAACTGTTTACTTTTATTCATGTATCCAGTATTAACGACAGAGAGAAAAACATAAGCGGAATATTAAGAGTGGCAAAAAAATTATCTAAACAAAAGCAGAATTTTATTTTGAATATTATTGGAGATAGTAATGAATTGAATGCCTTCATAAAACTAGCTCAAGAGCTTGGGATAAATAATAAATATGTATTTTTCAAAGGCACATTACCCCCACAAGAAGTTGCCGATGAAATGAGAAAATCAGATGCTTTTTTAATGTTCAGCAATTACGAAGGCTTGCCTTGTGTAATACTCGAAGCGCTAGCCTGTGGATTACCTATTATTGCAAGTATTACCGGAGGTATACCATCAGTGATCAACGCGAAAAATGGATTATTGGTCGAGCCAAAAAATGAAGGCCAGCTGCTTTCCTCTATGGAAAAAATGATCGGTGATCACCCCTATAACAAAACTGAAATTGCAAGTTCGGCAGTGGCTCTATTTAGCTATTCAAGTGTAGCCAAACAAATTGATAGTATTTACAAAACAATAATCGCATAGTTGTGCCAGTTAATATAAATACAGCTCCTAAAAAATTACGTATAGGTATTCTATGCAATGGTTTCTATTTTGAAAAATGGAAAGCCAATGCCATCCATTCACTACTTGAAGAACGAAACATTGAAATTGCTTTATTAATTGTTGATTCCAGAAAAGAAGAACGCCCTTCTTTACTTAATAAATTAATAAACTATCCATATAGC
>CAZQIC010000063.1:12781-23244 GCA_964593555.1 uncultured Bacteroidia bacterium
CCATATAGCAGGGCGATATGGAGGGCCTACAAACGCTTTCGTGTAAAGCCTGAAGCGCAGCAATTAGTGAGCCTGGAAGACAAACTCAAAAAAGTACCGAGTATTAATTGTGTAGTCGAGAAAAAAGGAAAGTATTCCGAATATTTTAAACCGGAAGACATTGAGCAAATTAAAAAACAGGAACTGGATGTGCTTATCCGCTTTAGTTTCAACATCATCAAAGGAGATATTTTAACAGCCGCCAAAAAAGGTGTTTGGTCTTATCATCATGGAGATGAAAGTGCTTTTCGTGGAGGACCGCCCGGATTTTGGGAAATCTATTACAATCATCATAGCACCGGAGTTATACTTCAACAATTGACCGATGAACTTGATAACGGAATTGTTCTCAAAAAAGGATTTTACAAAACAATTAAAAAGTCATACCCCGATAACCTTAACACAATATTATTTGAAAGTTCAGGATGGATAAAACAGGTTTGCATTGACCTGATCAATAACCTAGATACACCTAAGCATAAGGCATCATCAACCGCTCCAATTAAGAAGGCCCCTCATAATGCGGAAATGATCTCGTTTTTTATAAAAAAATCCTTTCACTCTTTCCTTTTTCATTACCGTGAACTTTTTAGTGCAGAGAAATGGAACATTGGCCTTGCGAAAGGCACACCCGAAGATTTTTTAGAAAAAGGGATTGAAAATGAAAAATGGCTACCCGAACTAAGAAGAGGTGAATACCGCGCCGATCCTTTTGGCTATTTATTCAATGATCACTTGTGTATTATCCATGAAAAGTATGATTACTCTTTACAAAAGGGTTGGATAGAAATCCAGCGCAGCAATGAAGAATCGTATACTGCCATTGATTCCACCAAGCACCTCTCCTACCCTTATATATTTAATTACAATAAAGAGTGTTATTGCGTTCCTGAGACATATCAAAAAAACTGCATTGAACTATATAAACTTAGCAAAAGCAATAACCAGTGGGTATTGGATAAAAGTTTATTAGAAAATATCCATGCGGTCGATAGTTCATTGATTTTTTACAATAAAAAATGGTGGTTGTTTTGCACACGTGAGGACAGGAACCCCAATACCAATTTATATCTATTTTATTCGGACTCCTTATCCAATAAATTTGTTGCGCATAAAAATAATCCCGTAAAAACTAATATTCATTCGGCGCGCCCTGCCGGCAATATTTTTATTATTGACAATGTAATTTACCGGCCATCACAAGATTGTTCCAAAAGTTACGGATGCAAACTTGTTATCAATAAAATTGACAAACTCAGCGAGACTGAATTTGCAGAAAGTATTGTAAAAACAATTGAACCAAAAAAGAGTTGGAATTTTAACAGGGGTATACATACTATCAATTTTGTTAGCAACCATGTTATTTTCGACGCCAAGAAATACGAATTCAATTTTCCAAATTTTAGAGCGAAATTGAGAAAAAAATTAAGGTCCAATTCAAACTGATGAAGTTGTTCAATAAGGTTCTTAATGCCATGCAGATTGGTGGCGATCAAAAAGAATTGTCAGCCAAAACCCTGTGGTCACTATTTATCCAGGTAAGTGCGGCAGGCCTGGTATTTGTCACCAATATTATTCTGGCAAGGGTAATGGGAGCAAAAGAATATGGATCATATACTTTCGCTATTTCACTCGCATTATTATTGAGCGGAATCGCTACTTCGGGCTTTGTGAATTTGCTGCTACGGAGAACGGCAGCCTATACCGAAACAGAGGAATACTCATTATTAAAGGGCTTGATCGGTTGGTGTATGCAATACATTATCATCATCGCAGCGATAATTACTTTGATTGCCTGCCTGATATTTATGCTGTTCAATTTTACAAATGTACCAAACAGTACCACAGTGTTAATTGCTGTTTTGTCGGTTCCCTTAATTTCATTGCTTGTATTTTACCAATCTGCTCTTAATGGCGGACACTTTATTGTACAATCACAACTACCTGAAAAAATTATTAAGCCTTCGTTGATTGTTTTAATAGTGTCAATCATTTTTTCTCTATCCATACCAAGCATTAATGCTGTAACCTGTATAGTAATAAATTGTATTGCAACATTTTTTGCACTTGCAATAGCTTACTTAAGTTTCAGAAAAAACATTTTAACGCTTACCCACGATATTGCAAGTGAATATGAAACACCGGAATGGACAGTCAATTATAAAAATCTTTTCCTGCTTGGTATTTTATCAATTATAAACAGCAAGCTGGATGTGCTAATGCTGGGATTCATGAGACCTCCTGAAGAGGTTGGAATCTATAATGCTAGCAGCAAACTTTCCGAACTTGTTTCATTTTCATTGTTTGTTATCAATATTGGATTAGCCCCGATGATATCAAAATTATACGCTTCCAAACAAATAAATAATTTGCAAAAACTGGTTACAAAAATATCCAGGATAACTCTTTTGATTGCCCTGCCAATTATTTTAATTTTATTATTTGGCGGCAGATATATCCTTTCCTTATTTGGTCCGGATTTTATTTTAGGCTACCACTGCCTCATTATACTTGCCGGGGCTCAATTAGTGAGTATACTGGCGGGCTCCTCAGGATATTTACTTACCATGACAGGGAATGAAAACTCTGCAACCGTTGCAATGATCATTAGTCTTGTAATTAATGTTTTACTGAATATTTTATTAATACCAAAGTTCGGAATCAAAGGGGCAGCATATTCAACCGCTGCAAGTATTATTGCATGGAATATTTGTATGGCAATTATGGCGCGAATAAAAACAGGAATTAACCCTACCTTTATTGGTAAATGAGTGAAGTAAAACCAAACTTTTTTATTGTTGGCGCTCCCAAATGTGGAACAACCGCTATGGATGATTACCTCTCTGTGCATCCCGAGATCTTTATGGCTACAAAGGAGCAGCACTTTTTTGGAAAAGATCTGGGATATACAATTACAAGAACAAATAAAGAGGCGTATCAAAAAAGCTTTGAAGGATCAGGCAATAAAAAAATTATTGGTGAAGCTTCTGTTTGGTATTTATTTTCAAAGACTGCTGCCAGTGAGATCAAGGAATTTTCTCCCGATGCAAAAATCCTGATCATGCTGCGTAATCCTGTTGATATGGTCTATTCATTGCATAGTCAGAATATTTATGACTGTAATGAGGACGTATTATCATTTGAAGAAGCTTTATCAAAAGAACCGCAGCGAAAAAACAAAACAGATATTCCTGAATCCTCTTCTTTTATTGATTGTTTACTTTATACTGAGGCGGGATCGTTTACCCACCAAGTGAAAAGGTACATCGATGTTTTTGGCAAAGAAAATGTAATGGTAATTATTTATGACGATTTCAAAAAAGATACGGCAACACAATATAAAAAAGTATTGGATTTTCTGGGTGTAGACAACTCATTCAAGCCCGATTTTTCAATTGTTAACTCCAACAAAATTTTCAAAAACCCGGGACTACATAAATTGATAAAAAGTCCGAGTGAAAAACAAAAAAGATTTGTCCGTAAACTATTTCCTTTCAAATCGCTCCGATTGAAAGCTATGGAGTTTTTTTACAACAAGAATATAAGAAAAGAAGAAAGAAAAAAAATGTTAGAAGTAACTAGGACAAAACTTATTTCTGTCTTTGCGGAAGATGTAAAAAAACTAAGTATACTTATCAATAGAGACCTGAATAACTGGATGCAATAACATGTGTGGTATCAGCGGTATAATAAATTTCTCCAATGAAGATGAAAATCTTAAGGAAGAGATTCGCCTTATCAATAACACCATAAAACACAGAGGACCCGACGGAGAAGGATTTGTATTCATCAACAACGATGAACACATCCCGGCAGCTGGTAACGAAACTTCACCAGATATATTAAAAGGTGACCTTGCTTACACACCAAAAAAAAATATTGATGAAATTTCAGAAAAACATAATTTAGTTTTTGGACACAGGCGCTTATCAATTATTGATCTTGGACCCACTGGCCACCAGCCTATGTGTACCAGTGATAAAAAAATATGGATCACTTATAATGGCGAGATATACAATTACCTCGAACTAAAAAAAATATTGCAGGATCTGGGATATAAATTTTATACAACCAGTGATACCGAAGTAATTTTAAATTCCTACTTGCATTGGGGAAAAGAATGTCTTAAATATTTTAACGGGATGTGGGCCCTCGCTATTTATGATTCACATTCAAAAGAAGTTTTCATTTCGCGTGATCGTTTTGGAGTAAAACCACTTTACTATTACAAGGATGGAAACCATTTTGTTTTCGCATCGGAGATAAAGGCCCTCGTAAAAAGTAAATTGGTAAAGACCGAAATTAACCCTTCTGCAGTATTTGATTATTTCGTAAAAGGCGAATTGGAACTGGAAGAAGAAGGTGTGTTTAAAAACATTCTTGAGCTCTTCCCCTCCTATGCCCTTTTGATAAATACCCAAAACGGTGATATCAAAAAATGGAAATATTATTCATTACCTGTAAATAGTGAATTTGAATCGTTCGACAACAAGCGCTTTGAAGAAATAAAAGAAAAAACAAAAGAGTTACTTGTAAATTCCATTTCATTACGACTACGCTCTGATGTCCCGGTGGGAAGTTGCCTGAGTGGTGGCATCGACAGCTCAGTCATAGTTGGTATTATCCATGATTTACTGAAAAAAGAAAACAATATTAATGTTGGAGAAAAACTGAAAGTATTCACTGCTACTTTTCCTCAAAAGGAATATGATGAAAGCCAATGGGCCGCAATGATGGTAGAAAGGACAAAAGCAGAATGGCATAAAGTTACTCCAACGGCTGATGAATTAATTCGCGATATTGAATCGCTGGTCTATTCACAGGATGAACCTATCTGGTCAACAAGTACCTATGCGCAATACAGGGTGATGCAAAAAGTAAAAGAAAGCGGGATAAAAGTTGTATTGGACGGACAAGGTGGAGATGAACTTTTTGGAGGGTATAATACTCAGCTGCCTTCATTCTGGCTGGAACTATTAAAGAATGGCAAGATCAGAAATGCCGTTGGTGAAATAAATAATAGCGAAGGGTTCTCTTTTTTTGTAAAACAGTACCTGCGCCAGAATTTGTTCCCGGCATCACCTGCATCAATTCAAAAACAATTCACCAAACAATTTTATTCTGATATAAAATACCTTAACCGCGATTTTTGGGAAGCCTACAAGCACAGGATCGGCTCAGGTAATTCGGAAAGAAAAAACAACCTTAACCAAAAACTGTACAGCGAATTTTACAATGCAAGGCTAAAAGTATATTTGAAATGTGAAGACAGGTGCTCCATGTGGCACTCGGTAGAGTCAAGAACACCTTTTGCCGATGACATTAAGCTTATTGAATACATATTTTCATTGCCATCCGTTTATAAGATCCACAATGGGATAAATAAATACCTGTTACGTGAAGCGAGCGCCGACTTTATTCCTTCGGAGATAAAAAGCAGAACAGATAAAATGGGTTATGTAACACCGAACAACAAATGGATAAATGAAATTTCCGGTTCGTTCAGGGATATCCATGATCAGAAACAAAACGATTTTTTAAATACCGGATTATTGAAAAAAGATTTTAATACTTTTTTTGATCCGCCCGCCGGACCGGAAAATGGAAGGATTTTTAAATACTTATGCTTTCCAATCTGGAGAAATGTTTTCAACATATAGTTGATATCCATGAAAAGATTATAATTATCTCGCAAAATCAGTTAAATAAAGGGTTTTCGATGGCTTTCAAAACCCAATTTAATACCAATTTATTATTGTAGAGTAAATTTCAATTCTTATATTTGCATCTCCCCGTGAAATTTTAAGAATAATTAATATAACTAATAATTAACCGTGGTGGAATAAGTCATTAAAAGCTCTTGATAAAAAGAATCATTTTAACGGCATTGTCTATCGAAAAATCTAAAAATTCAAAAAAATGAAAAAACAATTACTATTGCTTTTGGTTGTTGGAACAGGAATATCTGTTCTTGCACAAACCAGCAATCCGGCAGACTTGCGTCAAATGTCTAAGTACGACAAGTATGTTGTAGAGCCATCAACCTCGGCATACACAATGCCAAAAGGACCTGCTATTACGAATCCAAATTTGAGTGTACAAGGAGTAACTTCGTTTAGCATAGGAACAGCAGGAAATATCTTTACTGTACTTGAGAACAAACAATACGTGTGGGCTGATCCAAGAATTAATACGGTAGTTTTTTCTCACCGTAAAAGAGTTGGAACAGGAACTAACGCAGTAGGTTTTCTTACTTATGACGTTTCTAAGAATGGCGGAACAGTTGGAACATGGACAGTGAACACATCTACTGTTTATGACCCAAGTTTTGCACCTCAAACAGCTTATGGAGCAAGATTTCCTCAGTGTGGTATATATAATCCTCCGGGAAATACTGTAGCTGACTCTGCATATTTTACATATTATGCACCTACTCTTGATAACAGTAACCCTGGTCCTACAATGACTGGTAACTCATGGGGCGGTGCTGCATGGGGTGGAGAACGATTCAGCGGATCTGCAGCTTCTCAAGTTGATACTACCAGCAATAAAAATCCAAGTACATCTAATTGCTGGTTTGTGATCCCAGAAAGTTTTACTACTACTAAAGATGGTGTTACTCACGCGTTAGAGCAGAACTCAAAAGGCAATAGCTCAGGATGGTTTTATAATGACACTATGCTTTACTCAAGAGGACACTGGAATACAACTACAAAGCACTATGATTATCAAAGGACGTTTTTAAGAATACCGCTTTCTACAGCAGGTGGAGGGAACTCATCAAAACGTTTTGTTGATTCAAAAATATCCTATGCTGACAATGGTATGGATGGTTACATATCTATCATTGGACATAATAACTATACAGCAAGACCTGACTCAAGTTATTATTTGATCGTTTATAAAACAACTGATGGCGGTGATTCATGGACAGGACCAACAAATATTATGATGGATGGTGCAATCGCTGCATTTCCTGCTCCAACCGGAGGTGCTGCACAAAAATACTCTGCAGCCTTTGAACACGATGCAGTTGTTGACAGTGCAGGAAACTTGCATATTGTAGTTGGAATTGCAGAATGGGCTTTAACCCAAGCAGGATTAGGATGGTCTATTGCGACTGCTCCAGGACGTTGGGGAATTTTTGATGTTTACACAACTGATGGTGGAACAGCTTGGATGGGTAGATTATTAGATTTTCCTCAGTTTTTCAGAGGGACTTTTGGTACAGGAACAACTTCCGGTGCGGCAAATCCTCAGGTTAGTTTCGAAAGCAGACCACAGGCATCTCGTTCATGGGATGGCGATAAGGTTATTTTCTCATGGTTCGTTACTGACACCGTGCTAAACTTCTCTTTAGCGGGAACAGCAAATGGTAAGAATGTTTATCCTGACCTTTGGACCTGCGGTTTCGACATTAACGCAAAACTGTGGAGTTCAACAGTTAACCAAACAGGCGGGTTTAACGCAAATGCGGGGAAAATCTATTTTGGAAACTCTTCATACTACGTATTTAACAATGCTGGTAAATATAATTTGCCTGTGGTTTTTGCTAATTTTTCTACGGGAACATCTGCTCACCCAACTGATACAGATGTTGAGTTCAAATACCTGGATAGCGTAAACATAGAAGGGTTTAATATTACTGACAATAGTTTTGCATTGTATACAGGTGGCACGGGTATTAAAGAAACAGTAAAGAGCAATCTTACTGTATCTCAAAATACTCCAAACCCTTTCTCTGCAACAACTATTATCAACGTAAATCTTGTTTCAACTGAGAATGTTTCATTGGAGATATGCAACTCTATTGGACAACTAGTTGCTTCCCAAAGTGCAAAATCACTTGCACCAGGGAACCACCAATTTTCAGTTGATGGAAAAACATTTGGTAAAGGTATTTACTTCTATACTGTGAAAACAGGCAGTGAATCTGTAACTAAAAAGATGATTGTTCAATAAACAGATCGATTAATAAATCAAAAAAGCCCCCCGAGTTCTCGGGGGGCTTTTTATTATACCTCTTTCATAATAATTCCAGACTCTACATTAGCTGTCTGGTCGAGTAGAAGACATATTCGGCTTCGTATCAAGACCCGTGCGCTGCATATTTCGATACATTTTTCGCTAAGGCGAAAAACACTCAATATGACCCAACTTTCTCAATGAATTATGAAAGAAGTCTATTGAAACAAATTTTATTTATAAAAGATCAAATAAGTCTTTAACACCAATATATCTTTCGGTCGTATATCCTTCGGCATACTCCTTCCCAATTATTCTGCCCAGCTCTTTGCCTCTATATTCAACCTCATTAAGAAATTCCGGTTTAGATATAACTGTTTCGGGCTCTTTAGAAGATGGATCATAAAATTGCGAACTGTAAGCCTTAATGGCTTTCATTTTTCTTTCCATGTAACTTGACATATCCACTACAAAATCAGGTTCAATAGAATAGTATTGGATATAGTGATACACTGCTTTAGGTCTCCATGGCTCCTGCGATACACCATTGTCATTAGTTTCTATTTTTACCAAACCGGATAAAAAACAAGCCTCGGATACAAGGTTCGATCCTTTGCCATGATCCGGATGACGGTCGCGAATGGCATTGCATAACACGATCTCCGGTTTATATTTTCTAATTTTTTTTATTACTTCTGTAAGTTCCTCCTTGCTAAAACCAATAAAACCATCACTTAAACCAAGGTTTTCTCTTACTGAGACCTTCATTATTTCAGCTGCTGCTGCGGCTTCCTTTGTGCGAAGTTCGGCTGAGCCCCGCGTACCTAATTCACCCCTGGTAAGATCAATAATACCTGCTTTTTTTCCGGAATCAATTAGTTTCATCAGTGTACCGGAACAACTCAATTCAACATCGTCGGGGTGTGCGCCAAAAGCAAGTACATCAAGCTTCATAAGAATTCTTTATACCAACAAATATACGCAATATAGAAACGCTTAATAGAGTTAACGATTTACTATTTATCTTTGATCAATGCTAAAGCAATTGTTAATAAAAGAGTTCAAGACTGAGTTCAGGCAAAAATTCGCCATCAATGGAATTATGCTTTACCTGATCTCTTCTGTTTTTATCGCTTACCTCTCTTTTAAAACCATTGTACATCCGGCGACCTGGAACGCATTGTTCTGGATCATTTTATTATTTTCAAACGTAAATGCCATTTCAAAAAGTTTTAACAACGAATCCAGATCTGGTTTTTTGTATATATACAGCATCTCTTCACCACAAAAAATATTAATATCCAAATTACTTTATAACAGTATTTTATCGCTGGCCATTTCAATCATTGGCTTGTTCTCCTATTTATTATTTATTGGCAACATCATACAGGATATTGGGCTCTTTATTTTAATCCTTTTTTTGGGAAGTATTTCTATTGCCTGCACCCTTACTTTTACCGCTGCAATTGCCTCGAAAACAAACAACAATTTTTCCTTAATGGCGATACTTAGTTTTCCGGTGATTATTCCTATACTTATCACAATTATTAAAGCCTCAAAGAACGCGATTGACGGGCTTGACTGGAGCATAAGCATCCGCCTTATTATCACATTATTGGCTTTGAATATAATTGTTGCAGCCTTATCGTATATTTTATTTCCGTACCTTTGGAAGGATTAATTCTTTCTTAAAAAGAGCGTAATGAAGTCGAACTGGTGGAAGATTTTAGCTGTTGTATTTGTTCTCTATACCATCATTGGAGGTTTATTATTGGAGGTTCCCCGATTACGTATTCTTCATGAAACAATAAGGAATTTATACTTCCACGTTACTATGTGGTTTGGAATGATGATAATACTTACTGTCTCTGTAATATACAGTATAAAAACATTATTGGGAGGTAAAACCGAAAACGATATTGTAGCGAATGAAGCCGCAAATATTGGAATACTAATGGGATTTATTGGAATAGCAACAGGATCTATCTGGGCCCGATTTACTTGGGGAACATGGTGGGTAATAGATACAAAACTAAACGGTGCGGCAATTACACTTTTAATATACCTTGCTTATATTGTATTGAGGGGCGCAATGGACGATAGAGAAAAAAGAGCGCGTATATGCGCTGTATATAACATTTTTGCCTACGTAATGTTAATTGTCTTCTTGATGATACTTCCGCGCATGACAGATTCATTACACCCCGGAAATGGTGGTAATCCCGGCTTTGGAGGTTATGACCTTAACAGCAATATGCGAATGGTCTTTTACCCTGCAATAATCGGCTGGACATTATTAGGCGTATGGATGATGAGTTTAAGGATACGGTTGGAAAAATTAAACATAGCATTGAACAAAGAATAAAATGAAATAGCCATGTACCTTTTGGTCATACCAACCGAAATGATTATATGGCGTATTCCATCTGCCAACTATAAGTTAATAAAATATAAACAGA
>CAZQIC010000063.1:23254-24992 GCA_964593555.1 uncultured Bacteroidia bacterium
CTTTTTTTATCACTTGTAACGTTTGCTCAAGAGACTGAACAAGTAGAAATGGCCGATGAAATGAGAGCTTCCGGAAAAATATATGTTGTGGTTGCTGTATTGGTTACCGTATTTATCGGAATTGTGATTTATCTTATTCGCATTGACGGGAAAGTTTCTAAACTGGAAAAAGAAGTAAAAAAATAAATATTGTGAAAAAAACGCATGTCATATTAATTATTTTAATTGCAGTTTCCATTGGTGCGATATTTACTTCACTTTCGGATTCCAGCACATATGCCAACTTCACAGAAGCATTTAGTGAACCCGGATTTGAATTTCATGTGGTGGGTAAATTGAATCGCGATAAAGAAACAATTTATGATCCGCATGCAGACGCAAACCTTTTCACGTTTTTTATGAGCGATAATAAAGGCGTTGAAAGAAAGGTTGTATTGCATAAAAGTAAACCACAGGACTTTGAACATTCCGAACAAATTGTAATTATAGGAAAAGCTGTTGGCGATGCATTCCACGCCAATGAAATTTTAATGAAGTGTCCTTCCAAATACACCGATGGGAAGCCTGAAATAACCACAACGGCTTCCTCCAACTGATGAATACAACAGAATACATAGGGGAACATCTTTTCATTGGACAGATTGGGAATGCATTTGTTTTACTTTCATTTGTTTGCGCCATTGTTGCAACTATAGCATATTTTTTTGCTTCAAAAGAAAATGAATCTTCAGCATCCTGGAAAAATATTGCGAGAACTTCCTTTCGCCTCCACTCTGTAGCTGTTTTTGGTATTGCAGGCACTTTGTTTTACATGTTATACAATCACATGTACGAGTACCATTATGTTTGGCAGCACTCCAATTCTAAAATGCCGTTGAAGTATATTCTCTCTTGCTTTTGGGAAGGCCAGGAAGGCAGTTTTTTACTTTGGACCATTTGGCATGTAATACTTGGTAATATTTTAATTAAAACATCTAAAGAATGGGAAGCACCAGTGATGACAGTATTTGCAAGCGTACAGGTATTTTTAGCTTCTATGCTTTTAGGGATTTATATTGGTAATTATAATATAGGCAGCAATCCATTCACAGTTTTACTCAGGCAGCACCCTGATTTTTCCAACTTACCTTTTGTACAATTACCAACTTATTTAGAATCTTTAGATGGCAGAGGCCTTAATCCCCTGCTGCAAAATTACTGGATGACCATCCACCCTCCTACCCTGTTCTTAGGTTTTGCATCAACACTTATTCCATTCTGTTATGCCATAGCAGGTCTTTGGAAAAAACGTTTAACAGATTGGCAAAAACATGCATTGCCCTGGTCATTTTTTGGAATAATGATATTGGGAACAGGAATATTAATGGGAGGCGCCTGGGCCTATGAAGCATTGAGCTTTGGAGGTTTCTGGGCATGGGACCCTGTTGAAAATGCTTCGCTGGTTCCATGGTTAACTTTTGTCGGATCGGCACACGTATTAATGATCAACAAAAACAGAGGTGATTCATTATTAACTGCCTTTCTTCTTACCATCATCACATTCATTCTTATTCTCTACTCCACTTTTTTAACACGAAGCGGAATATTGGGCGATAGTTCAGTACACGCATTTACTGACCTGGGAATGTCGGGCCAATTACTGCTTTATCTTTTATTTTATGTCGTGATCGCAATCATTCTCATAATTAGAAACCGTAGAGAATTAATTAGTCAGAAACAAAAAGAAGAACACATATGG
>CAZQIC010000064.1:0-24833 GCA_964593555.1 uncultured Bacteroidia bacterium
GTATAATACAATATGGACACTTACGAAATTGCAAAAAAATTAAAACTTACCTCGCAGCTCATGGAGCTGCACAATGAGAATCCGTTTAAAGTTAAAGCGCTTGCGAATTCCGCTTTTAAGTTAGATAAAACAGGAATTAACCTGGAAGGATTATCACTTGCAGAAATTGAAAAAATTGAAGGGATTGGAAAAAGCACCGCGCAAAAAATAGTAGAGATACAGCAAACCGGTGTCACAAAAGAACTTGCCGCACTTATAGAAAAAACTCCGGTTGGCGTTATTGATATGATGAGCATCAAAGGTATCGGACCAAAAAAAGTGGCGCAATTGTGGAAAGAGCTGGAAGTAGAATCAGTAGGGGAATTATTATACGCCTGTCATGAAAACCGTTTGGTAGATTTAAAAGGGTTCGGAACAAAGACACAGGATGCAGTAAAAAAAGCCATTGAGTTTAAAATGGCTAATGCTGGCAAATTCCATTATGCAAGTGTGGAAGAAATTGCAAATAAATTAGCTGAAGAAATAAAAGCGGAATTAAAAACAGTTTTGGTTTCACTCACCGGCGATATGCGCAGAAAAAGTGAGATCATTGAAAAAATTGAGATCCTGGTTGCAGGTGAAAAAAAAGTTGATCTTGATGCTATAATTAAGGGTACAGCTGTAAAAGTTGAATTAATTTATTGCAGCGAAAAAGATTTCACCTCTACCCTATTTAAAACAACTGCATCGGCAAAACATCTTGAAAAATTAGGAACATCAAATTTTAACGGCAATACAGAGGAAGAAATTTATAAGAGCATTGGATGCGCATATATAGAACCCGAATTAAGAGAAGGCAACAATGAAGTTGAGCTTGCCAAACAAAACAAATTACCTAAGCTCATTGAGTTTGCTGATCTGAAAGGCATTCTGCACAATCACACTACATACAGCGATGGTCTGCATACATTAAAAGTGATGGCGGAGCATTGCAAAGCCTCCGGCTATGAGTATTTAGGAATATGTGATCACTCACAATCGGCCTTTTACGCCAATGGATTAAAGCCTGAAAGGATAATTGAACAACATAAAGAAATAGATGTATTAAATACAACGCTTGCACCGTTCAAAATTTTTAAAGGAATTGAATCGGATATACTGTACGATGGCTCTTTAGATTATCCGGAAGAAATTTTAAAAACTTTTGATTTTGTTGTTGCATCGGTGCATTCCGTTTTAAAAATGGATATTGATAAAGCAACATCGCGTCTTATTAAAGCAATTGAAAATCCATACACCACAATTCTTGGTCACCCAACGGGACGACTACTCTTATCCCGTGAAGGATACCCTATAGATCATAAAAAAGTGATTGATGCCTGCGCTGCAAACAATGTGATTGTAGAATTAAATGCGCATCCTTACCGTTTAGATATAGATTGGAGATGGATTCCGTATTGTTTAGAAAAAGGAGTTAAGATATCTATCAACCCCGACGCGCACGAAAAAGAAGGTTATCATGATATGTATTACGGAACTTGTGCCGCGCGAAAAGGAATGCTAACGAAAGAAATGTGTTTCAATGCGCTTACATTGGAAGAAATGGCAAAGTATTTGACGAATAAAAATTTAAGTAAATTTTAACTTGAAACATTAAACCCGAAACCTAGAATGCCGATTATTAATTCCATAGCCTCCTGGATACTCAAAAAGAGAATGCACCAGATAGAGCTATTCATGAAATACCCTCATGATGTGCAGGAAGAATGGCTTGGCAAACTTATTGACGAAGGAAAAAATACGGAGTGGGGAAGAAAATTTGGATACGATTCGATACAAACGAGTGATCAATTTAAAAAAAGAGTCCCCATCCAGGATTACGATTCCTTGAAAAATTTTATTGAAAGAATGCGGCAGGGAGAGGAAAATATTTTATGGCCCGGTGAAATAAAATGGTTTGCAAAATCATCAGGCACCACAAGTGATAAAAGTAAATTTATCCCTGTGAGTGAAGATTCTTTAGAAGGATGTCATTACAATGGCGGCCGTGATATGGTCGCTATTCATTGCTCGAACAATCCGGAGACACAACTTTTCACCGGAAAAAGTCTTGCTCTGGCAGGAAGTTTCCAAACACACAATTTCAGTAAACACGAATCATTCAGCGGAGACTTATCTGCGATTGTTATAAATAACCTTCCTAAGTGGGCCGAATTTTTAAGATCTCCTGATATATCCATTGCACTATTAGGCGAATGGGAAGAAAAACTGGACAAGCTGGCAAACTCTACAAGCAATGAAAACATTACAAGTATCGCAGGAGTACCATCATGGATGCTGGTTTTACTGCAGCACATTTTAAAGATCACCGGTAAAAAAAATATTTCAGAAGTATGGCCCAACCTCGAAGTTTTTTTTCATGGCGGTGTAAATTTTTCTCCTTACAGGGAACAATTCAAAACTATTTTTTCTTCAGACAAAATCTCTCACCAAGAATTGTACAATGCATCGGAAGGTTTTTTCGGAATACAGCTTCAGCCAAAATCCAGCGACCTATTGTTAATGCTCGACTATGGAATATACTATGAATTTATGCCCTTGGAAGAAATCGGAAAAGCAGAACCATTAACTTTATCGTTAAGTGAAGTAAAAAATGGTGTTAACTATGCTATCGTTATTTCTACCAATGCCGGACTATGGCGATATATGCTGGGAGACACAATAAAATTTACTTCCCTAGAACCATTTTTGTTTGTGATCACCGGACGAACAAAACTTTTCATTAATGCATTTGGTGAAGAAGTGATCATTGATAATGCTGATAAAGCATTGATGGTAGCCTGCGAAAAAACAGGAGCAATTGTAGTCGAATACACGGCCGCACCGGTATTTATGAAAGACAATGAAAGCGGTGCCCATGAATGGCTAATTGAATTTGAAAAAGAGCCAGATGATCTTGGATATTTTACTAATATACTTGATAACGCATTAAAAGCCATAAATTCGGATTACGAAGCAAAACGCTATCACAACATGGCATTAAAAGAACCTTTGATAAGGAGCGTAAAACAGGGGACATTTTATAATTGGTTAAAAGGTAAAGGAAAACTCGGCGGACAAAACAAGGTACCCCGCCTTTCGAATGACAGAAAATATATTGAAGAAATCTTACGTTCTATTGAGCAATAAGAGTTTTATGAAATAGCCATGTTTGCGAAAAGCAAACACCAACAGAAATGAATATACGAAGATGGCGTATTCCATCTGACAATCAGTGATTTTTAAATTATATACAGATGAAATATAATTTGAATACTTTCGTTCCTAATTTTTTGATCCGTGAAAATCTGTGCTATCAGTGGTAAAGCTTTTTCACTACAGATTTCACAAATTAACACAGACCGATTAACGACATATAACAATAGATGTATAAAAAAACAGTCATGCTTTTGATTACCTGTTCCATCGCAATGGGCTTTAGCGATATCTCATATGTCCCTAAATTGAATATAACAACGCCCTCTAATTACCTTACCACAGATAACCTTGGAAATATTTATTGTGTGAACAACGATGTGCTTTCTAAATATTATTCTAATGCGAGTTTATTTAAAACCTTTAACAACAAAGCGCTTGGGACGATCACTTATGTGGATGCGACTAATCCCATGCGCCCATTGGTATTTTATCGTGATTTTTTTCAAATAATTTTTCTCGACAATACTCTTAGCGCCAATAGCGCGGTTATTGACCTTTTGAATTTTGATTTTAAGCAGCCACAGGTGGTATGTTCTGCAAGCAACAATGGCATTTGGGTATTCGATCAGCTTACCCAGGAACTGTCTAGGCTTGACCAAACATTTGCTATTACGAATAGAAGCGGAAACCTTGTTCAGACAGTTGGCCGCAACATTACACCTGCATTTATTACCGAATACAACAACAACGTTTATATGAGCGATAAAGAAGTCGGTATTCTTGTGTTCGATATTTTTGGAAGTTATAAAAAAACGATTCCCGTTAAGACAGCAGATCCTTTCCAGGTTACGGAGGAGAAAATCTATTTCACTTCAGATTCAACATTTAACAGTTACGATCTTTTATCCTTTGAAAAAGAAAAAATAGAACTTCCTGAGAAAGAATTTTCTTACGTGAGGGTACAAGACCGGCTTTTGTATGTAGGCACAAAGGATGCTATAACCGTGTTTGAAATAAAATAGCAATACTCTTCGGATAAAAAAAATTTGTTTTTATCCACAATCCTGTGTTTTTATTTTTGCTTAGAATATAGTTTTTGTAAATTCGTCTTAAATTAAAACATCACCATGCATATAGCTGTTGCGGGAAATATTGGATCAGGAAAAACAACGCTAACAACATTGTTGGCAAAGCATTATAATTGGCAGCCACATTTTGAAGATGCAGATGACAATCCTTACCTGAATGATTTTTATGAGGATATGCAGCGTTGGTCGTTTAACCTGCAGGTATTCTTCCTTAACAGCAGGATAAGTAACTTATTAGAGTTCAGAAAAAAGAATAAAACAGTAATACAGGATCGTACTATTTACGAGGATGCATATATTTTTGCACCCAACCTTCATTCAATGGGATTAATGACCACCCGTGATTTTGAAAGTTATTTTTCCATTTTTAAACTGATGGAAAATTTTATCAAACCACCTGATCTTTTAATTTACTTAAGAGCATCGGTACCAACCCTAGTTAACCAGATACAAAAACGCGGGCGCGATTACGAAAACGCTATACGTTTGGATTATTTAAAACGTTTGAACGAGCGTTACGAAGCCTGGATCTCTACTTACGAATCAGGCAAGTTATTGGTTATTGATGTGGATGAAAACAACTTCTCTGAAAAAGCAGAAGACCTTGGTCTCATCATCAACAAAATTGATGCGGAGATAAACGGGTTGTTTTAAATAACTCTACTACCCTATTTATTTTTTGCTTTTAAAATTGTAATTATACCCAAACATAATACATGTATTAAAATTATACATGTGCGCTGATTTATAAAGTTCAGGGTAATATATCTTCAACACATCTTCCCTGTAACTATCACTCACATTATCTATAAAGCCACGCGAGGATTTAAATTCAACAAATATATTCCCGGAACCAACTTTCTTCGCAAGGCCGGCGGATACTGCCAAACCTATATCATAAGTCTTAAGTTCACCTGAAGATTCATAATTATTTTTCGAATCATCGGTGGAATTATAAGTATTATCCCCGACAGAAGTGCTACCCACAACATGCCCATCGCAAGACAGAAAACAATCGTTGTATGTGTGCCTTACATTAAGGCACGGAAGAATAATATACTCCGGCAGTAGTAAAGAAAAAAACTTTCTCTCCCAAAGTACGGAAGTGTAGCAATAGATTCACATCAAGATTTTGCATTTTAAAAATATCATCTGTAACCCATTTACGCTCATTTTTTAAACCGCCCTCAGAAACAAATGAAAGCGACCCGGCTTTCTGACTAAAATAGATTTCAGGCTGTAAATAAAATTGCTGACTTATTTTGAAGTTACTTTGTAAACCCACTGCAAATGAACTCACCACTTTTCTGTTTTCAACGAAATCACAAGCTGCCCCAATTTCGGGCAATGAATGCCATGTAATAAAGCTTTGACTACTTCCTCCCTTTATTCCAATGGAATATTTTGGCTCATTTGTCATTTTATTGTTTGCAGAAGAATCTGTAGAAGATGCAAAACAAACTGAACTGCAAAAAAGCAGCAGCACACCTAAAAATATTTCCAGATCAATGCCGCAATGTTTTCTACTTGCTTTTTTAACCGAATTTTTCGCACCTGCATTTTTTAAGTTCATGGGAGTTGTTTTTATAATTCAAACTTACCGCACGACAAAACTCAAGAAAAGACCTTATTCTAACTATTCTATGCACTCGAATAATAAAAATATTGCCAAAAATTATAAAAAATTAACTTATTATGCATTGATACTACGCTCTTGATAAATAAAAAGTAAGGAGTTCGGATCAAAAAAAGTAAGTATGGAAATAACTGCTCAGGGTAGGAAGAAGATCTCCATCACCTTTTTTAGAAATTATAATTGTACCCTATCATCACGCACGTAGTAAAATTGTGCATGCTTACAGAATTGTATGTTTTAGGATAATACACCTTTAAGGTTCTTTCGCGGTAACTATCGCTAATATTATCAATAAGCCCTTTTGTGGATCTTAGCTCAATGTATACATTACCGCGGCCTACCTTTTTTGCAAATCCTGCTGATAAAGCCAAACCGATATCAAACGTTTTTAATTCTTTGGTGGTTATTTTATATTTATTTTTTGAATCGTCTTTTGAATCATATACCTGATCGCCGGGAAATGATGTGGCAGTTGTTCCATCCGGGTAACAGCTCATGAAATAACTATTATACATGCGCCTCACATTGTACACAACTGAATAATAAGCTCCGGCAGTTGCAAAGAAAAAACTTTTCTCATTCAGTGTTCTGAAATGCAATGACAGATCGAAATCAACATTTTGCATATAAAATATATCATCAGTAACCCACCTTCTATCACCTGCAGTATCCTTTACTGTAGACAAAAAGGAAAAAGAGCCGGAGCGTTGACCAAAATATATTTCAGGCTGTAGATAAAAATGCTGATTAAGACGAATGTCACCTTGCAAACCAAATACAGGTGAATTTATCATTTTGCTATTTCTTTTGTACACACACAACTGAAGACCTTCGGGCGGAGTATGCCAATTGATAAAGCTTTGGCTTGCCCCGAATTTAACACCTACTGAAAAATTTTTATTAGCCCCGGACTTTTGATGAGAAGAATCTGCAGAAGAAACACAAGCAAAAGAAAAAAGAGTGTTTAAAGAAAATAATACTGTGAAAGAGATGGTTCTCAAAAAGGATCCCTTAATGAACATTTCCCCTGCTTCTTTGTTTGACCTTTGCATATTTCAGTTTAACACTATACGGTATCTGTTATAGTCTAATAAGTTATGTTCCTAGATCCCGATGCGTTAAACGATCGGGATTAATTCGACTATGGCTTTCACTGCGTCCTGCAAAGCGGGACTTGCAAAAGCCAAGTCTCATTAATAAAAAGGAGGACCGCAACGAGTCCTCCAATCCCATTGCCTTTAAAAAAATCTAAATACCCGACCCCTTCAACAGCACTTTAAAATTTATATCATCATAAATAAATTTATTGGCCAACTCAGGAAAAGCAGTTTTGGATTTATATTTTATCCCCCATTTTGTTCTGTCGATATTAAAGTCGGCATTCGCTACAAGATCTTTTCCAGAGAAAACAAAATCAGCAACAAACGTTATTTCATTAGAAACACCTTTAATTGTCAGGTTCGCTTTTACATCATACGCATTTCCACCTTTTGAACTAACATTTACAATATCCAGCTTAGAGATTGGGAATTGGTTAACAGCAAAAAAATCTTCATTTTTAAAATGATCAACCATGTCTTTATTATCTGCAGCATCAGTAATATCAGTGCAAGTAATAGAGTTCATATCCACCGCAAAATTTCCGCCTTTCACAACACCACCTTCAACAACGATATTACCTGAAGCAACTTTTATTGTTCCACTGTGCGAACCTGTAGTTTTTTTTCCAATCCACTCCACATTACTTGCTTCGGCGTTTATAACATAATTACCGTCTTCAATTGATGCAACTGCTGCAGTAGGTTCTGCACATATAACACCGTTATTAGCCGTCACTGTTTCCGTATGAACAGAAATATAAGGAGCAATAACCAACGATACGATCGACATTAATTTGATAAGGATATTCATTGAAGGACCGGAAGTATCTTTGAACGGGTCACCAACAGTATCACCTGTAACAGAAGCTTTATGCGGTTCTGATTTTTTGTAGAACATTTCTCCGTTGATCAATACTCCTTTTTCAAAAGATTTTTTTGCATTGTCCCATGCACCACCAGCATTACTTTGAAAAATTCCCATTAACACACCGCTCACTGTAACGCCCGCCAACAAACCTCCTAATACTTCAGGGCCAAAGGCAAAACCTACAACAAGAGGAGTAAGCAATGCAATTGCCCCAGGCAAAATCATTTCGCGAATAGAAGCTTTGGTAGAGATCGCCACACATTTTTCATATTCAGGTTTTGCTTTGTATTCCATAATGCCAGGTATCTCACGAAACTGGCGTCTTACTTCCTGTACCATGTCCATCGCCGCTTTACCAACTGCTTGTATACATAATGCAGAGAAAACAAATGGGATCATACCACCAACAAATAAACCTGCCAATACATTTGCTTTATAAATATCAATATGTTGATTGTCTGGCATTGCAATACCAACAAATGCAGCAAATAATGCTAGTGATGTTAATGCAGCAGAAGCGATCGCAAACCCTTTTCCTGTTGCTGCTGTTGTGTTACCCACTGCATCTAAATTATCTGTACGTTCACGAACTTCAGGAGGCAATTGACTCATCTCTGCAATACCACCCGCGTTATCAGCAATAGGACCGAAAGCATCAATCGCTAATTGCATTGCAGTGGTTGCCATCATACCTGCTGCTGCAATTGCAACACCGTATAAGCCTGCAAAATAATATGAACCCATAATGCCGCCTGCCAATGTGAGAATTGGAATAACCGTAGATTTCATTCCTACAGATAAACCTCCGATTATATTTGTAGCATGCCCTGTTGATGATTGTTGAATGATAGACAATACAGGACCTTTACCCATTGCCGTATAATATTCAGTAACAATACTCATAATAGCACCAACTATAGTACCAACCACAATTGCAAGGAATACATTTAAGTTAGAAAATTCATATCCACGCAGGTTCAATGTTTCAGGCAGCATCCACATGACAACAAAATAAGAAGCAACTACAGTTAACAACATAGAAGCCCAATTACCCATGTTCAAAGCATTTTGCACATTCGATTTTTCGTCCTTAATTGTCACGAACCATGTTCCTACAATTGAGAAAAGAATACCTAAACCACAAATAACCATTGGTAATAATATCGGAGACATTCCGCCAAAATTATCTGTCACTTTTATTTCCTGACCTAATACCATAGTAGCTAAAATTGTTGCAACATACGATCCGAAAAGATCGGCACCCATACCTGCAACATCACCTACGTTATCACCAACATTATCTGCAATAGTAGCAGGATTACGAACATCATCTTCAGGAATACCAGCTTCTACTTTACCAACAAGATCTGCGCCAACATCGGCTGCTTTAGTATATATACCACCTCCAACACGAGCAAAAAGTGCTATCGATTCTGCACCTAATGAAAATCCGGTAAGTACTTCAATCGCGGTCTTCACTGTATTCTCACCTAGATCAGCAAAGACTGATAGGAAGATGATGAACAAACCACCTAACCCTAAAACAGCTAAACCAGCTACACCTAAGCCCATGACAGTTCCGCCAGTGAAAGAAACTTTTAATGCTTGCTTTAAACTTGTGCGTGCTGCTTGTGTTGTACGAACATTTGCTTTTGTTGCCACCTTCATACCTATATATCCTGCAGTGGCAGAAAACACCGCACCAATAATAAATGAAATAGCAATGATTGAACTCGAGTGTATTTCGACCCCATTCACTTCATGTATAGTTCCTGAATATGCTAGTAGCGCAGCCGCGAAAACAACAAAAATGCTAAGCACTTTCCATTCTGCTTTTAAGAATGCCATTGCACCGGCAGCTATATAACCAGCCAGCTCCTGCATTTTAGCATCACCTGCATCTTGTTTGGAAACCCATGCAGATTTAACAGCCATAACAATTAGCCCAATAACTCCCAGGGCAGGAATAACGTAAATGATCGATTCATTCATAACTTATTGTAATTGATTAATTTTCAGAAGCTTAAAATATGTTTTAATAAGGGTGCAAACTTAATAAATAAATTCTAAAGGTACAAAGGAGGAAAACTTATAGAGAAACAAGAAGTTAAAAATGCTTATAAAAGCAAAAAGGCTTCGGAATTCCGAAGCCTTTTTGCTTTTATAAGCTGATTATATACTAATGCACAAAACTATCTGTGTACTGATTTTTACCATCAGATAATCTAACAACATAAACTCCTTTATCAATTTGCGGCAATTGAATGTTATAAGAATCAGATGCATTTGTTATAAGAGTTTTAGCAGTGATCAATTGACCTATACTGTTGTATACAGCGAGATTAAATGTGCCTTTAAATTCTTTGTTTAATGTCAACTGTAATGTTGAGTTTGACTGGTTAAAATAACTCTTCATTTTTTTATCTGCTTGCTCACCTATCCCGATAAAAACACACGCAGGAACAATGATAGGATTGTCTATACTATCCAACTTCCCGCAGCCATTATCAACGACAAGTTTAATAAAAAATGTTCCCGGTGTAGTAAATGTAACCGTTGGAGTAGCGATGGACCCTAAACCTGTTCCAGGTGCAAATGTCCAAGCATAAGATGCTTCATGAGTTGAAGACGTACCATCAAATACGATCTCTACATCCGGACACAAAGTATCAATTGTAGTATTCACAAATGATGCACCTGGGTCTTGAAAATTATCAACTGTTTTCACAACTGTTTTAGAGCAGCCGGTTGCCGTTTTCGTTCCGGTCAATGTATAATTAGTTGCTGAAACCGGACTCACTGTAACTGTAGGAGTTGATCCCATTCCCGTCCATATGTAAGTGTCGGCACCCGATGCAGAAAGAACTGTAGAGGTTCCAGTACAAATGAACGATGGTCCTAGAATTGCAACCGGAGGTAATGAATCAACCCTTATTATACCGTAAAGAGAATGGACAAATCCGCAGCTATTAAAACCTTGTATATTATAAAAATATTGTCCGGGATTGTTATACGTAACAGTAGGTGTTGGAGATGTGGATTGTGTAATGCTGCCACCCTGGAATGACCACCTATAACTTACAGCGTTAGTACCACCAACAGTGTAGTTAATAGCGGTACCCATACAAATAGTATCGTTAGCAGGTGTAGCTGCAACTGTAACAGGCTCATCGGTTAACCCAACCCGGATCCAGGCACGGCAATGTGCAAATTTTCCGGCATTCGGACTTGGAGGAAGCCAAGTAAAATCATCCTTTATCGGTTTCCATCCGCCTGAAATATTACTCCATGATGTATTGCCAATTGTATCTCCATCCATTCCCATTACCAATGTATCAGGAGTCATGTTGCCACACATTGTACCAACATAAAAAATATCATTATTAGGAATTTGAATAGGAGTAGCGAAAGAATATTTAAAGTTTACATAACCATTATAGAATATAAATGCATCACGCACTGTTTTATAATTCACAGGAATTGTTGCTAATGGTAGAGCCCCTGGTATCCCGGCAGCGCCTGAATTATCCCATAAAGCAAGTTTAAAAGTGCCGGTGTCACTTGCAAATGGCGGAGGTGCGTTTGGTGAGGCCGTAGCGTTTGGATTTAAGAACCGAACCGTAAACCACTGAATGTGAGTAGCAGTTGGCTTAGTAGATGCGTCAAACCTGTCGGCAAACATATTAACAGGAAGCGGACCTGTTCCGCCGATATAACCAAAACCTGATGTTCCGCCAAATGAATAGTTGATAGAAGTAGGACTTACTTTGTTGTAGTTTTGAATTGAATCACAAAAACCAACCGCAGAAGAAAGGGCAGGCATTGGATTTTTTCCTGCAACAACATTAACATTTGCCGGAGCACTTACGTTTGTATTTTTGTTTGGCGAAAAACTTACTGTATTACTAATGCTGTTTGCACTTCCACTCGCCTTTTCAATGGTCAGTTCAACAGGAACCTGCTTGCCATCTTTCATAGTAGCATAAACTATCTGGTGCGGGTTAAATGCTTTCTTTGACTGCGCAACCAATGATGGGCTTGCAAACACCAAAGTAGCCGCGGTAAAAAATAAAAACTTAATTTTTTTGTCGAGGTTTTTCATGTTTTATATTTTAATAAATAAAGAGTAAAAATCTACTTTTAATGCACGAATTATAAAGATAGTTTATTTTTAGCAAAATTCCATATTTTTCTCCACCTATTACATTGACTAAATAAAGTTATAAACGGTTGCATGTGAGTACTTTATATAGCCTTGATCTTACGCTTCAGAATTTCTTCAAAGGAACGTCCCTCAATTTTGCTATCTACCCAGGAAATAAAATCAAAATTCATAAATGCCTGACTTTCATATGTATCATTTGCAATTTTTTCGGCAGCTGTTTTCAATTCTTTAAAAGCAGCTATTTGTTCTTTGCGGGTTTTCATTTTCGATAATTTCGCTTTTACAAAATCCAATATAATTGTTTCAAACTTATATAACCTTTTTCTTTTATACAGAAAACGATAGGTCGACTTAACCGTATAAGTAAGCAGATCGGTATTGCCAAGCTCAAAATGCACAATGAGACTCATTATCCTCGCAAACACATGCAGGTCAATACGAAAACCGACCAACGGATAATTGATTATTTTGTTGAGGTATATGTTTGCTTTAGAATATTTACCCGATCCGAAATAAATAATAAAAAACATTTTATAAAATTCCATTTCAAGCTGCTTATGGCGAGCTATAATATTCTGCTTTTTTAATAACTCCTCTGCCTCAGCAATTAGCTTTAAGCCTTTATCAAAGCGCCCATTCGCAATACAAAGATTCATTTCAGCATCAAGCGCAGTATATGTTATCCAACCTTGGGTCGACTCCCAGTTTGATTTTAATGACCGTAATTTTTCTACAATTTCTAAAGGGTCATTGTATTTTTTCAACGTCAGCTGAGTCATTAAAATATTGTATAGAGTAACTACATACATACGTGGGTTTTCCTTTACCTGCTGAGAATTAGTTTCTAACAAGCCAACAAGTTTCCCCGAATATTCCAATGATTTGTGAACATTTTGTTGATCATAATAATTAAAACAATGAAATTGATAGAAAAGACTTAGGGCGCTAGACGATCTGGCAAGTGCTTCTTTTTTCAAAAAAGAACTTTTTTGAATTTCTCCTCCACCTTTCCTGTCTTTATCTTCCCTCATAAATTTCGTTTCCTTTCTTTTATATGCAAGTACAGAGATGAAATATTTAAAGGCGTTTTCATTTTTATATTTATCTGCATTTTCATCTGCGAATGCATAGAGTTTTTTCACTTCTTCTTTGGTTATACCTACGTAAGAATTAGCACCCATTATTAATATTTCCCATTTAAAAATTTCCAGCACAAACGGGAATGCTTCATGCTTTACAGCAACAACTTTTGCTTTCTGAATGATTTTTTCACATTGTTTAAAAAGGCCCTTTTCATAAAGTATTTCTATATACTCCAATTCCTCCTTTAAATAAAGCCCTGTTGAACGCTGCGAATGATACATCCGCAGGCTCTTCATAATAAAAGAATAGAGATATGATTTTAAAACAGAAAAATTTTTCAGCGGCTTTTTTAATCTCAATTCTTTAATCGCTTTTGCCTCCTCATATACCTCCTGCTTTTCAATTGCATCAAACAATTTCATATAGGTATTTTCTTCACGTGTATGCAATGCTGCAAATTTTTTAAAATATCCCTTTTCAGATCGGCTAAGGGATTTGATTAACTGAAATAAATCTTCGGATGTTTTCATTTATTGAATATTATTTATTCGTTGGAGTTATTAGCAATAAGCTATAAATATATCCATAAAAACTACAAAAAATAATTAAAATATTACTTTCGAGTACGTAGAATAAAACAAAATAAGAACTTTTAATATCCGGCCAACCTATATATTAGAAAATAAAAAAACAATTTGGACTCAACTCTATTCTTCAAAAATCTTTACGTTAACGTGCTTGCATTTTCTTTGCTTCTTTCAAGTATTGCAAATGGCTCCGTTACAAATAACCTGAGAGGCAATGGAATGCAATTTATTGAAAACCGTGGACAAATAATCGACATGAACAACCAGCCCCGGACTGATATACTATATACAGGAGACGGCAATGGTATGAAAGTTTATTTGCGGAAAACAGGTATAAGTTACGTGATCAATAAAATAGAAGGCATCGATGAACAAAAAGAAGAAACTGAAGAAACGCGCGCAAGTAAAAGTGCTCCTTTTACCAGTGAAAGTGAGAAGTCGGCTGCTGCTCCATTAAAAGGATGCCGCGTAGACCTTGACCTGGTTGAATCAAATACAAATGCGACTGTTATTCCTTCTCAACAAGTAGAAGGATATTTTAATTATTACCTGGGACACTGTCCCGGCGGACTTACTAATGTACAAGCCTTCAACAAAATTGTATATGAAAACATATACAATAACATAGATATAGCATGGTTTGGCGGTAACGATAAAGGATTAAAATATGATATTATCGTAAAGCCCGGAGGAAATCCAAATGAAATAAAATTAAAATACAGCGGCACCGAAAAAATACAACTGGGAAACGGAAAATTAAAAATGGAATTTTTGTTTGGAACTGTTGCCGAATGCATGCCCAGGGTATATCAGAATATTGATGGAAAACTGATAGAGGTCCAATCAAGTTATATATTAAACGGAACAACAGTAAGTTTTGAGATTGCTGAATATAATACAAACTACACTTTAATAATTGACCCCTGGGTAACATATTACGGTGGATCTATGACTGAATATACCAATTGCATCGCTACGGATGGAAATGGAAATGTTTTGCTCACTGGACTTACCTTTTCTACAAATTTCCCTATAAGCACGGGTGCCTTCCAGTTAGCTAATGGCGGCATTATAGATATGATGATAGTCAAATTCGATTTTAATGGCCGGAGGGTATGGTCCACATATTATGGAGGAGATGATTTTGATCGTCCCGGTGGTATTGCTACAGACGGCCTCAATGCTGTCCTATTAACAGGCTACACAACTTCCACTAATTTTCCATTGACTACGGGCGCTTTTCAAAATACCCTTGTTGGTGGCTCCGATGCTTTCATAACAAAACTGGATGCTAATGGAGCACTTATATGGTCTACTCTTTATGGTGGAAATGATTCAGGTGAACATGGAACAAGCATCGTTACAGATGCAGCGGGAAATATTGGTGTTACCGGGTATACAGGCTCAAGGAATTTTCCAGTCACTCCGGGCGCTTTTCAAAATATATATGGTGGAAATTTTTATGATGCTTTTATATTAAAGTTTAGCCCTGGCGGCAACAGGTTGTGGGCTACATTTTATGGAGGAAGTTTTCCTGACATTGGAAATGGAATCGCCTGTGATGCTGCCAATAACCTAGTATGCGTAGGCACTACCAACTCTGCTAATTTTCCGATTAGCACAGGGACATTTCAGTCTTCATACGGAGGCGGAACAATGCCTCTGGCGCAGGGAGATGCATTTGTTATAAAATTTGATCCGAATGGTTCTCGTTTGTGGGGTACATTTTTAGGCGGCTCGAGCGACGAATTTGGAGGGTCGGTAGCTATTGACTCCAATAATGATATCATAGTTGGAGGAGGAACACGTTCGGCCAGTTTTCCAGTGACCGTAGGAGCAGCTAAGCCAGCTTATATTGGAGGTGGTTATGATATTTTTATTACAAAATTTAATTCGAATGGCGCATCTCTATGGTCCACTTTTTATGGATCCCCTGTGTTCGATATGTTTGGTTATTGCGCTGTGGATAAACATAATAATGTTTTCATCACCTGGGAAGGGGAGGATGTTGATCCGCTCCTCAGGCCCACTTGCGCTTATCAAAAAACTTTTGGCGGAGGCCCAACTTATGGAGTAGAAGATCAGGTTATTTCCAAATTTGATAAAAACGGGAATTACCTTTGTGATACTTATCTGGGTGGCGCATCCGAAGAAGATATTGATGGGAATCGAGGAGGCCTGGCTTGCTACAATGGTTATATTTTTACTGCAATGAATGTTTTAGGGTCCGCCTTTCCAGTAACACCCGGTGCTTTTCAGTCAAGTTACGGCGGCTCCTGGGATTGCGGTATAGCCAGACTTTGCGGCATGAGTTGCGGTGATACGAGTACATTTAATAATGCAACAATAACTTCAACACAAACAGGTACGGGTTGCTATAATATCGCAATGGATTTCAACCAAACCTATAGCCCGTGCGATACTGCAAATATTTTTTATCAGTGGAATTTTACCGGAGCTACGATAGCTTCTTCTTCGTCCAAAAACCCTACGAATATTATTTATCCAACAATTGGAAGTTATCCTGTTTCATTAAAAATAATTACTGATTGTGATACTGTATTAACATCAACCATAGTCACACTTACTGTGAGTCCGACAACAATAAGTGTAAGCAGTAATACAACAATTTGTTCCGGGAACACAACTGCGCTTTCTGTAAATGGCGCCACAAGCTATGCATGGAGTCCGGCAATTGGCCTTAACTCTTCCAACAGCGCAGTTGTTAATGCATCACCAAATTCAACAACAACATATACAGTTAGCGGCATTGCACCCAATGGATGCAATTATAGTTTGCCGGTAACTGTGAATGTAAATACAAAACCATCCATTCAAATTTCAGGGAACAATGCAGTTTGCCTGGGTGCCCTTGCAAATCTTTCTGCTTCAGGCGCAACAAATTATTCGTGGAATACAGGAGCTACTTCAACAGCTATTCAAATAGCACCAACAACAAACAATATTTATTCTGTTATAGGCACAGATGCAAATGGCTGCACCTCAATTACCAGTGCAACAGTTAGTGTACATTCATTACCAATTGTAACGATCATCGGATCATCGCCCATTTGTGTTGGCAGCACAACAATACTTACAGCGGCTGGAGCAATTAGTTACAACTGGAACACAACAAATACAAATCAAACCATTTCTGTTTCACCAAGTATAACAACAACTTATTCTGTAAATGGTATTGATGTAAATGGATGCACAGGCTCAAGCACTGCAACTGTAATTGCGAATGCACTTCCTATTGCTAATGCCGGACTTGATATAAATATTTGTAACGGTTCTTCTTCGCAACTAAATGCAACAGGTGGGACAAATTATTTATGGACTCCGGCTATTGGATTAAATAATACAAGTGTTGCAAACCCAATTGCAAATTCATCAGCAACAACCACTTATACAGTAACTGTATCTAACGGTAATGGATGTTCATCAACAGATGATATACTTATTACAATAAATGCATTGCCTATTGCTGATGCAGGAGTAGATGATACAGTATGCATAGGAATAAACACAACATTACAAGCGACAGGAGGAATAAATTATTCCTGGTCGCCGGCTGGTTCTCTTTCAAATCCTCTCATAAACAACCCGGTTGCATCACCTTTAACAAACACAAGTTATACAGTAGTTGTTACAGATATAAACGGATGCACAGCAAGTGATAATAAAATTTTATATGTAATTAATCTCCCAACAGTAAATGCGGGCTCCGATGTAAGCACTTGTTTTGGGAACAGTATATGGTTAAGTGCTACAGGAGCCTCCACTTACTCGTGGTCACCTTCAACAGGATTGAGCGCAACAACAATTTCCAATCCTGTTTCAACTTCATCAACCACTATTTCTTATACGGTAACCGGATATGCTTTTGGATGCAGTAGTGAAGACAATATACTTGTAACTGTAAATGCGCTTCCGGTAGTTTCATTTACGGCAGATAACACATCAGGCTGCGAATCAGTTTGTGTTGAACTGTTGAACACTACTATAAATACGCTTACAGCACTTTGGACTTTTGGTGATGGGAATAGCTCCCAAAATGCGCACACAACTAATTGCTATTATAATACCGGCTCATACAACGTATCATTGACAATTACTGATGCCAATGGATGCAGCAATACATTAACCCAGCCTTCCCTCATTACAGTTTATCCAAAGCCTGTTGCAAATTTCACAATGAACCCCGGAGTTGCTTCGATAAATACTCCTGTAAATTTTATTGACCTATCCACAAATGCCAATTCATGGCAATGGGATTTCGGTGACCAGCCGGGAAAAAATTCACAACTGCAAAATCCTATAATGAATTTTGGAGACAGTGGAAACTACAATATAAGACTTATTGTATCCAATGAATTCGGATGCAGGGATACAACAACACGCATGTTATACATTATGCCCGAATACACTTTTTTCACACCCAATACTTTTACTCCCGACGGAAATGACCTTAATGATGTTTTTTACCCAATGAGTGTTGGAATAGATGCAGCCAATTATCATTTCTGGATCTATGATCGTTGGGGAACTTTAATATGGCAGACAACAACTCCGGGAGAAGGATGGAATGGAAAAGCTCTAAACGGAAATCAGGTTGCACAAATAGATACTTACGTATGGAAGATCGCACTCAAGGATATTTTCGGAGTAAAGCACTCATATATTGGAAGTATTAACCTGGTTAAGTAGTAATTCAAGAACATAGGTATTACATCTCATGAAACAATAATTACCGGGAGCTTCTCACACGACTCAGGCTCAATTTATTCTACGGACTCAAAAACTGACTCAAACACAAAATCCGCGGTGGGCGAAACCTTTCAAATTGTTCACACAACGTTTCCTATTAATATTTGAACAGGTAATTTATTTTTAATTTTTATTGTGATACAATTTGGATAAGAGCACGAAAACGTTGCATTTTCAAAAGCTATTTTAATATATGATTGAAAAAATAAATACAAAAAATATTCACCCCATACAAGATAATATTCATGGAATTAAAACTTTTGAATAAGTAAGAAATGGATACTATTATTTTTCTTAATTATTGCTTATGGCCTTACTTTGTTTCATAAATAAAAACATAATTAAAAAAAATAAACATGAAAACAAGATTACTTAAATGCTTAGTGGGAGCAAGCCTTCTTTTTACAATGGGCTCTTCCTATGCACAAACTACAGTCTCAATAACGGCTGCAGGAGATTCCAGCTGGAATCAGGGAAATTGTCCTACTCCGGCAATTGTAGATTTTTACGCATACGGATCAGCGACAGGCTATTTAGCTACAGATTCTATTGATGTTCAGTACTTTTTTGGTGATGGCGCTTCCGCCACCGAAAGAGTTCCTATTTGGACGAACTCATATTACAGCTGGATGCAACATACTTACACAGCTCCCGGCCTTTATACTTATATGGCCATAGCAACAGGACCTGATGGCAAAGCTGATACATTGGTGCGTACTCCGGGTGTTGCAGTTACTGACACCTGCGGAAACATAAATGGAAAACTATACATTGATAACAACTCGAATTGCGTGTTCGACCAGGGAACAGATTCTGTTCTAAAATATTTTCCTCTTACACTTTCACAAAGCGGAAGTATTTTACATTATGGCTGGTCTGATGCAAATGGTGATTATGTTTTTAGTGCTCCATCAGGATTCCAATATTCACTTAGTATTGTAAATACTGTTTCTGCCGGATATATATATGCATGCCCATCTAGTGGAATATTAACATTTACCGCAACATCAAACAGCACAAACGATCTTGCGCTTCAATGTAACACTACTGGATTCGATCTTGAAACAACTATAAGCGGATGGAGATTCAGACCTCGTATGAACAGTACAGTTTGGGTTCATGCAAGCAATTTCAGCTGCAACCCTACTAATGCTACTTTAACAGTTACGCTTGATCCTAAATTAACATACGTAAGTTCAACAATAGCACCATCAAACGTTACAGGTAATGTAATTACATGGAACCTGAATTCATTTTCACATTCCTATTCATACTGGAATGGAAATGGTTTTTATTCTCAACTAACTGTACTTACTGACAGCACTGCAAATATTGGTGATTCACTTTGCGTTGCATCAAGCATTACACCAACTACTGGAGATTTAAACATCAACAATAATACTTCAACATATTGTGGCGAAGTAAGCAACTCTTACGACCCAAATGAGAAAGAGGTATCTCCAAAAGGGTTAGGTATAAACGGGAACGTTGCACCAAACGCTGATTTTACATATACTATCCATTTCCAAAATACAGGAAATGATGTGGCTTACAACGTAGCAATTACTGATGCTATTGACAACGATCTAGATGTAAATTCATTAAGGGTAATTTCTTCGAGCCACAGCATGCAGACAAGATTACTTACCGGCAATGTAATGAAGTTCAGTTTCGAGAACATTATGCTTGCAGACAGCGGATCGAATATGCTAGGAAGTATGGGTTACGTTACTTACAAAGTAAAAGCAAAAACAGGATTAGCGAACGGAACACAAATTAACAACACTGCTAATATTTATTTTGACTACAACGCAGCTATTGTTACCAACACAACGTTGAATACAATTAGCATGGCACTGGGCGTTAAAGAAGAGAAAACAGAAAACGTTTATCATGTTTTCCCTAACCCTGCTAATGCAGAACTGAATATTAACTTCGGCAAAAATTTCAACGGATCTGTTTCTATCGTTGATATGTTAGGCAAAGAAGTAATGGTAAAAACTGTTGACGGACAATTGAACACAACCATCAACACATCAACACTTGAAAAAGGAGTTTACTTCATTCGTATAAACAATGAAATGAATACTGCTCAGAGAGTGATAGTGATACATTAATTTTTTACTGAACACCAATGCTCCGAAGGGGTGCGGCATATTAAATGCTGCACCCTTTCGGTTTTTTTAAACATGTTACAGAAACTAAATCCGGATACCAATAATACAAACATCATCTACCTGCTCTAAATCTCCTTTCCAGTTGATGAATTCTTTATTCAGCCTTTTCTTTTGATCGGGCATTGGCAAACTTGCAATTGAAATCAATAACTCCTTTAATTGCTTGTACATAAATTTCTTTCCCCTAGGTCCGCCAAACTGATCAGGCATTCCATCCGTTATCGCATACACCATATCTCCTTTTTTCAATAACACTGTGTGCTGTGTAAAGGACATATTATCCCTATCATGTCTACCTACCGGCATTTTATCTGGTGCAAATTCAATAAGTGCTGCGACAGGCTCAGCACTTTGTTTATTATTTCTCACTATCCAGATCGGATTGTTCGCAGCGGAATAAATCAATTGATTATTATTAAAATCAAAACTCATTAAACTGCAATCCATTCCATCTTTACCGCCTTCAGCGCTTCCATCTTTTTTTAATCTTTCAATAATTTTTGTACGTGTATAATTTAGAATTTCACTTGGCTCTGTCAATTGTTTTTCTTCAACAGACTTTTCAAGACATGAAATATTCAGGATACTCATAATAGCTCCCGGAACCCCATGCCCTGTGCTATCAGCAGTAACAATTGCGAATTGATTATTACTTAATTTAGAAGCCCAGTAAAAATCTCCGCTTACCACATCTTTTGGCCGGAAGAAAACAAAATACTCCTTTAAATTTTCACTCAGCAAATGTTCCGTGGCAAGAAAACTTCGTTGGATGCGTTCCGCATAATTTATACTATCCGAAATTTCTTTTTGTTTTTCATCAACTATTCTCTTTTGTTTTTCAACCAATTCCTTTTGGGCAAGAATTATTTTATTTTGTTTCTGGTTCCGCCGAAGACTGCGCAATATTACAATTGCTAATATTAATACAATAACCAATCCCCCGGAAACAGAAGCAATAACAATTCGCTGTTTTTGTTTTTCCTGTTCTACAATTACATCTTTCTTTTCCTGCTCCAATTTAATTTCCTGTTCCTTTCTTTCAAACGCAAAATTCATCTCTAGCCGTACACTCTTTCGTATATTTTCTTCGCTAATCAAACTATCCCTGTACACAATATATAACCTTTGGTGTTCGTATGCATCCTTCCAATTTCCAGAAACCCTATCAACATCTGACAAAGAAAAATAACTATCCTTAATGCCTTCCTTATAGCCAATGCTCTTAGAAACTAAAAGTGCGTCAGTAAAATATTTTTTCGCATCCTGATTTTTTTTCATGCGAACATTTACCAAGCCTATGCTTAAATACGATCTTGCGATGCCTTGTTTATCTCCAATTTCTTCTCTAATCTTTAAGGCCTTCAAATATTCCCGGAATGCTTTTTCATAGTAATCTAACTGCTCATTTGCCGGCGCATTTTGTCCCTGTATGTAATATATTTTACCAATATTATTAATGTTAACTGCCGCCCAATTTTTATTTCCTTCTTCTTCATTTATTTTGAGTGCATTGAGATATTGTACCAGTGCATTTTCATAATCACCACGCTCCTGGTACACTTCACCAATATTACTAAGTGACCCGGCAGCACTTTGCCTATCTCCAATCTCTTCCCGTATTTTTAGTGCCCTCTTATAATAGTCCAGTGCTCCTTCATAATTTTCCTGATTGAAATAAATAAGACCAATGAGATTAAAGGAGCGGGCAATTCCTTTTTTATAATTAATCTCTTCATTTATTTTTAAGGCCTTAAACGTTAACCCAAGCGCCCCGGGATATTCTCCTTGTTTCCAATAAATAAGCGCAAGATTAATAAAAGCTGTAGCCTCGCCTTTTTTAAAATTTATTTTATTCGCTAAGGCTCTTCCCTCTTGCGCAAGGGTCATTGCTTTTTTATAATCCCCTCTTTGCCATATTTTATCCGACAAACTATTTAATGTATTTACTTTGAAAGTGTCTTCCGGCGCGTTTTGTAATAAATTGGAAAGGGAATCTATTTCACTTTGTTGCGAGAAAGATGCGGCATGAGAAGTACATAGAAAGGCTAAAAGAAAAATATATTTTATTTTGATCATTAAAATTTCTACTTAGAACAAATTCGAACTCCCCAAGAGTATCATTCTTTGTTTAGGATTTTTTCAAAATCAGTCTTGTCAAATCTAAACTCCGCTTGCTTTTGAGTAGTGCAATAATTCACTATCATTTCGTAATTTTTAGCTTTATCAGCTGGCACAAACATTTGGTACATCTTATCATTATATGATCCATAAGTATTCTCAAACACAGCCATTTTTGTAATAGGATCGACAATATGTATTATAGTTTCAGAAGAGCCTCTGTCATAAAGATTTGCAGTTTTCAATTTATATCTATTATTGGTTTCTTTATTCACAGAGATTAAAGGAACCGGAATGACCACGTCTTCCATAAGCCAATAAACATATGCACTATCGTTTATTATTTGTCTTCCTGCATACCCCCAATCAGAGGGAGCGTAGAGATAATAGCTGTCTTTATATCTATATTAATGGCAGCCAATTCTGTGGCAAATCGTAAGTCTTTACCTTTTTGAAACTATTTATGCGCTTAACTGAATCGTGATTAGCTGCCCAACTTGCTTGCTCATTCTTACTGAATTTAAAATCCATGAGTCTTTCGTAAGACTTCGAATCTCTGTTTTTATCGATATAAATAGCATGATATGAATTATTTTTTATTTCTCTCAGAATAAATACTGTATCAGACTTTTGGAAAAAATTTGATGGCTCATTAACCAAATAGCCTTTAGTAATTAGTCTGTCGGAACAAAAACCAACAGCGACAAGTAAAACAAATATTGGTCGTATCATCTTAGATGATCTTTGTGGAACTCTTCACTAAAAAACTCTGAACTAAGAACCAAGAACAACTACCCTTTATACAAAACTTCCTTAACCATTTTCACCACGCGTGATACATTTGGCAATGAAGCTTCAATTAAAGTAGGTGCGTAAGGCAACGGAACATCGGCGCTGGTTACCCTTCTTACAGGCGCATCAAGATAATCGAATGCATTTTTCTGAACATTAAATGCAACTTCCGAAGATATACTTGCCAATGGCCATGCCTCTTCAACAACCACCAGGCGGTTGGTTTTTTTAACTGAAGTTATAATTGTTTCGTAATCGATAGGGCGAACACTGCGCAAATCAATAATCTCTACACTGATTCCTTCTTTCGCTAATTCATCGGCGGCAGCAAACACTACTTTTAATATTTTTCCGAATGTAACTATGGTTACATCTGTTCCTTGTCTTTTAACATCGGCAACACCAATTGGCAATAAATATTCTCCTTCAGGCACTTCACCTTTATCTCCATACATCTGCTCACTCTCCATAAAAATTACAGGGTCGTTATCACGTATGGCAGACTTCAATAAACCTTTTGCATCATAAGGATTTGCAGGCACCACTACTTTTAATCCCGGGCAGTTCGCATACCAGTTCTCAAATGCCTGTGAATGCTGCGAACTCAACATACCTGCTGAAGCTGTTGGCCCTCTGAAAACAATAGGTACTGTAAATTGTCCACCCGACATAGACATCATTTTTGCAGCCGAGTTTATTACCTGGTCAATAGCGACCAATGAAAAATTAAATGTCATGAATTCAATAACAGGCCTTAAACCGTTCATGGCCGCCCCTACTCCAATACCAGCGAAACCAAGTTCCGCAATAGGAGTATCAATTACACGCCTTGCTCCAAATTCCGCAAGCATACCCTGGCTCACTTTATAGGCGCCATTGTATTCGGCCACTTCTTCACCCATTAAAAACACTTTTTCATCCCTACGCATTTCTTCACTAAGGGCTTCTCTGAGTGCCTCACGAAATTGAATTGTTCTCATGTTCTTTCAATTAAAAGGAAGGCAAAAATACTAATTTTTAGCCATTAAGTATGGCGCTTGATCTTTAATATTTGAACTAATTTGATCTGTCATTTTTTTAAGATTGGTATATATTTGAGATCAGTACAATCATACTTTTGTAAAAAGGCAATGGCCAAAAAAATTCTTTTTCTTTTATACGTTTTTATAATTTCCAGTGGAAACATATTTTCTCAGAACAATGAATGGGTTTGGCTGAGCGGAGAAAACACATTTGGTTCTGTAGGCTCTTACGGAGTAAAAGGTGTTAGCA
>CAZQIC010000065.1:0-24801 GCA_964593555.1 uncultured Bacteroidia bacterium
CTAAAAAAAAATACGGTTACATTTGTTAAAATCAATTAATAGAACCTCCCTTGATTGAAGCTATATAATGAAAATCAAGTTCGTAAAGATTAGATTTCACGTCGCGCCATATAATTCCAAGATCGTGCTTGGGGTTATAACTATATTCGGCAGACAATCTTATACAACTGGTTAGAAACAACTGGAATCGCAAATCCAGACCAAGATGTGGAACATTGGCCATATCACGGCGGATATTATCTGTAGAAAAACTCATTCCAGTTGAGACACAAAAACGAGTGCTGTCAGATGACATAAAACCTATAGAATAGCTTTTAAAAACAAAAAGTACGAGGATTAGGGTAGATGTTCTTTGCATGGGATGAAATTTACCACTTATTACGCGTGGTTTCAAGGTTTTGTTCGGCAACTTAAGGAGCGGTTGGTTTAATGCTTAAATGGTTGATAATTTAATGCCTGCAACAACAATATTTTTTTTAGATTTACTCAACTTTAGGGGTGTCCGTATAAGGGACTGAGATTATACCCTTTGAACCTGAAACAGTTTATACTGTCGTAGGAAAAAGTAAAGAACTCATTGCCTTATACCCTCCCCTGTTAGCTTTAACAGGATGAACATTAAAATAAATAACACAGATTTTTCATTTGAAGATAGATCAAGTCTTTTATTGCTTGTTGAAAAACAGCAATTAAAGAATTTCAAAGGAATTGCAATTGCTGTAAACAACAAAGTTATTCCTAAAACCAATTGGGACAATTATGAATTAAAGGATAATGATAGTGTAACAATAATTAGAGCGACGCAAGGAGGTTAAAGTTGGAAGCGCGAAGTTGGAAGATGGAAGTAAAAAACAGTTATCGGTTATCGGTTGTTAGTTATCTGTGAGCAATGAATAACAAAAAGTAAGTAAATAATTAAAAAATGGAATTCATAAACATTAAGTAATCGCATAAATATTAATTCGTAAGATTCGTAACTATTCGTAATTCGTATATAACATGAAAAAAGAACAAATACCAACAGAGAAAACAATCAGCAGAGAACCATTCTCAGGTTCAAAAAAAATTTACGTGAAAGGTAAGCTGCACAATATAGAAGTTGCTATGCGCGAGATCAGCGTTAGCGATACTATAATAAGAAATGGCAAAACAACTCAAACCATAAAAAATGTGCCGGTAACGGTATACGATACAAGCGGGCCATATACAGACCCAAACATAGATATTGACGTCAGAAAAGGAATTCCCAAATTAAGACATCAATGGATAAATGAACGCGGCGACGTTGAACAACTCGAAAGTATTTCTTCTGCATACGGAAAAGCAAGATTAGCAAAAACAGAATTAAATAGTTTGCGTTTCGAATATTTAAAAAATCCTTTGCGCGCAAAAATAGGTGCGAATGTTACTCAACTCCATTATGCAAAAAAGGGAATCATTACTCCCGAAATGGAATACATTGCCATTCGTGAAAATCAGCGCCTGGAAGAAATGACTGCGCTTGGTGTCCAACACCCGGGAAATAGCTTTGGTGCAAACACTCCTGCCCACTCTATTACTCCTGAATTTGTTAGAGATGAAATTGCAGCAGGCAGGGCAATTATTCCTTCTAACATTAATCATCCCGAAAGTGAACCGATGATCATTGGTCGTAATTTTTTAGTGAAGATCAACGCCAACATTGGTAACTCAGCAGTAACATCCAGCATTGAAGAGGAAGTTGAAAAAGCGGTATGGGCATGCCGTTGGGGCGCAGATACCATAATGGATCTTTCTACAGGAAAAAACATTCATGAAACACGCGAGTGGATCATTCGCAATTCTCCTGTTCCAATCGGAACGGTTCCTATTTACCAGGCTTTGGAAAAAGTAAATGGTAAAGCGGAAGACCTGACCTGGGAATTATTCAGAGATACACTTATTGAACAGGCCGAACAAGGAGTGGATTATTTTACCATTCACGCCGGAGTTTTATTAAGATATATTCCGCTCACTGCAAAAAGAGTTACAGGAATTGTTTCTCGCGGCGGTTCTATTATGGCAAAATGGTGCCTGGCACATCATAAAGAAAATTTCCTATACACACATTTCGAAGAAATATGTGATATTATGAAGGCGTATGATGTTGCTTTCTCATTGGGAGATGGTTTACGTCCCGGATCAATCGCAGATGCTAATGATGCAGCACAATTCGGTGAACTGGAAACATTAGGCGAGCTTACAAAAATTGCCTGGAAACATGATATACAAGTGATGATAGAAGGTCCGGGGCATGTGCCCATGCAGCTGATCAAAATTAACATGGACAAACAACTAAAGGAATGTCATGAGGCACCTTTTTATACGCTTGGTCCACTTACTACTGATATAGCTCCAGGGTATGATCACATTACATCTGGTATTGGCGCTGCTATGATCGGTTGGTTTGGTACAGCAATGTTATGTTATGTAACACCTAAAGAGCATTTAGGATTACCAAACAAAAAGGATGTAAAAGATGGTGTGATCACATACAAGATCGCTGCACATGCCGCAGATCTTGCGAAGGGCCACCCGGGATCTCAATACAGAGATAATGCATTAAGCAAAGCACGTTTTGAGTTCCGCTGGGAAGACCAATTCAATTTATCTCTTGACCCTGATACAGCAAGAGAATATCACGATGAAACATTGCCTGCTGATGGCGCTAAAGTAGCGCACTTCTGTTCTATGTGCGGCCCGCATTTCTGTTCTATGAAAATAACACAAGATGTGCGCGATTATGCAGCAAAAGAAAATATTGAAGAAACATCAGTACTTGAACAAGGATTAAAAGAGAAGGCAGAAGAATTTAAAAAAGCCGGAGCTGAAATTTATTATTAACAACATTAACTGTCAGTTCGAGCTTGTCGAGAACCGTAATTCGTAAACTTATGTCAACTAAACGTCCATATGCATTAACTATCGCCGGATTCGATCCATCCGGAGGTGCGGGTATATTGGCCGATATAAAAACTTTTGAAGCAAATAAAGTAAATGGATTAGCTGTTGCAACATCCATTACGTATCAAACAGAAGATACTTTTGAAAAAGTGGATTGGTTAAGCATCGAGCAAATCATTCAGCAAACAACAATCTTATTAAAAAAATACAAAGTTGAGTACTGCAAAATCGGATTGATAGAAAACATTGATGTTCTGTTAACTGTTATTAAAGAATTAACAAAAATCAACCCAATCATCAATATTATTTGGGATCCAATTTTAGTCTCGAGTTCGGGATTTGTTATTCATAAAAAAATAGAAAAAGAAAAACTAAACGAAGTACTAAAATCCATTTTTTTAATAACGCCCAACTGGAACGAAGCAGAAACGCTTAGTGGACAAGAAGCAATGAAAGGCTGCGAAGTCATTTCCCAACACTGTTCTGTATATCTTAAAGGAGGACACAATAAATCAGACGAAGGAAAAGATTATCTATTTCACAGCGGAAAAACCTATCCTTTTCGTAAAAAGCGGGAAGCTCCTTATTCAAAACACGGCTCGGGTTGCGTTTTATCAGCAGCATTAACAAGTAACCTTGCAAGAAATTTTCCAATGATAAAAGCTTGTTTACGGTCAAAGGAATATACAACCCACTTTTTAAACAGCAATAAAATCTTATTAGGATATCATAAAATATGATTGGCAGGTTACACTATATTACTCAGGATATTGAGAATACTTCTCACGCACAGCTTGTAAAAGAAGCTTGTGATGCGGGCGTTCACTGGATACAGTTAAGAGTAAAAGATAAAACATACAGCGAATGGTTAAACATTGCTCATGAAGCAAAAAAAATCTGCGATGCCAATAACGCCATTCTCATCATAAACGATAACGTACAAATTGCACAAGAGATCAACGCACACGGAGTTCATCTTGGAAAAAAAGACACGTCAGTAAAACAAGCGAGGGAAATTCTTGGTGACGATTTTATCATTGGTGCAACAGCAAATACGTTTGATGATATAAAGGATTTTGCTAAAGAAAAGGTGGATTATATTGGATTAGGTCCATTCCGGTTTACATCAACAAAAAAAAACCTGAGCCCTATATTAGGGCTAGAGGGATATAAACAAATAACAAAACAATGCTTGCTGCATAACATTACTGTTCCTCTTATTGCTATCGGTGGAATTACAGCAAACGATATTTCATTGATAATGGAAACAGGAATGTACGGAATAGCTGTTTCATCTTATATAACCAATTCCAAAAATAAAATTGAAACTATTCAAGAAGTAAACACAAGCTTGAATAAAACATATTATACGAATGCATAATCTGTGTTTATCTACATAATCCGTGGTGAATTATTACCACAGATGGCACAGATTTTCACCGATAAAAAAATAAGAAATGGAACAACTTATAATCGCAGGCAAAACATTTAACTCCCGCCTATTCACCGGAACTGGAAAATTCAGTTCGAGCGAATTAATGAGAGAAAGTTTATTGGCATCAGGAAGCGAATTAGTAACAGTTGCACTAAAAAGAATTGATATTAATAATTCTTCCGAAGACGATATAATAACTCATTTAGATCACCCTCAATTTAATTTGTTGCCAAACACTTCCGGTGCACGTACATCAAAAGAAGCTGTATTTGCAGCCCAGCTAGCTAGAGAAGCATTAGAAACAAATTGGCTGAAGCTGGAAATACATCCCGATCCTAAATATTTATTGCCCGACCCAATTGAAACATTAAAAGCAGCTGAAGAATTAGCAAAACTTGGATTTATTGTGCTGCCCTATATACATGCCGATCCGGTACTTTGTAAAAAGCTTGAAGGGTGTGGAGCCGCGGCAGTAATGCCATTAGGTTCGCCAATAGGAAGTAACAAAGGATTAAAGACACGTGAATTTTTAGAAATCATAATAGAACAAAGTAATGTACCTGTAATTATTGATGCGGGAATTGGAGCACCATCGCACGCTGCCGAAGCAATGGAAATTGGCGCTGATGCAGTTTTAATAAATACCGCCATCGCAGTTTCTGCAGATCCAATATTAATGGCGCAAGCCTTTAAAATGGCTGTTGAAGCAGGAAGAATGGCTTACGAAGCGAAGCTTGGAAAGATTAGAAACATTGCAGAAGCAAGCAGCCCGTTAACGGCATTTTTGGAAAGTTAATTTATTTCAAATGTCAGTTCGAGCAAAGTCGAGAACATTTAATATTTAATAATGAGTTTTAAAAACATATTTGATAATTACAGTTTCGAAGAAACAAAAAAAAGCATCTACAGCAAAACTGCTGAAGATGTTAGAAATGCTTTGAACAAAAACAAGCGATCATTAGAAGATTTTAAAGCCCTCATTTCACCTGCTGCCCTCCCCTACCTCGAGCAAATGGCTTTGCTAAGCAAAAGCAGTACACAAAACCGTTTTGGCAAAACAATACAAATGTATATTCCCATGTACTTGTCAAATGAATGTCAGAACATTTGTACGTACTGTGGTTTTAGTATGCACAATAAAATAAAAAGAACTACGCTTACGGATACACAAATAACACAGGAAGCGAAAATTATTAAAGCATTGGGGTATGATCATATTTTACTTGTAACCGGCGAATCGGCACAGGTAGAAACAAAATATTTTATCAATGCGGTGAAATTATTGAGAAATTATTTTTCACAGATAAGTATTGAGGTACAACCTTTAGATCAAAATGATTACCAGCAATTGCAGGAGAGCGGAGTAAATACCGTTTTAGTTTACCAGGAAACGTATAACAAAACAAACTACAAGCAATATCATACGAAAGGAAAAAAATCAAATTTTAATTACCGCCTCGAAACGCCTGATAGAATTGGCAAAGCGGGAATTCATAAAATTGGCCTTGGAGTTATACTTGGATTAGAAGACTGGAGAACAGATAGTTTTTTTACTGCATTGCATTTAAATTATTTAGAAAAAAATTACTGGCAAACAAAATATTCCATTTCTTTTCCAAGACTGAGACCAGCAGAGGATATCATCAGCCCTAATGTTACATTAAGTGATAAAGAATTTGTGCAGCTTATTTGCGCGTACAGGATCTTTAATGAAGAATTGGAATTGTCGCTATCCACAAGAGAAAGCGAAAAATTAAGGAACAACATTATCCAATTGGGCATTACATCCATTAGTGCAGGATCAAAAACAAATCCTGGCGGATACAGCGTTGAGCAGGATTCATTGGAGCAATTCGAAATAGATGATAGCCGTTCTCCTCAGGAGATCGCGCAAATGATAAAGAGTCTAGGTTATGAGCCTGTTTGGAAAGACTGGGACAAAGTTTATAGTTTTGTTTAGCATGTTAACTCAGGAAGAAAAATTAAGATATAACAGGCAAATCATTTTGCCGGGCATTGGTGAATCCGGCCAGGAAAAACTGAAAGCTGCCAAAGTATTGGTTATTGGCGCTGGCGGCCTTGGCTCCCCGGTTCTGCTTTATCTTGCTGCAGCAGGCATAGGAAACATTGGTATTATAGATGGTGATAAAATTGACAAAAGCAATCTCCAGCGACAGATAATTTATAATTCCGAAGATGAAGGTAAAAGCAAAAGTGCAACTGCAATGCAAAAACTAAAATCACTTAATCCTTTAATAAACATCATTTGTCATAACCATCTGCTAAACACTGAAAATGCTTTATCTATAATTCCGGATTATGACATTGTTGTAGATGGCTCAGATAATTTTCCGACACGATATCTTATTAATGATGCTTGTGTGATGTTGAACAAACCATTTGTTTCCGGTGCTGTTTATCAATTTGAAGGACAAATCTCGGTTTTTAATTATAACAATGGTCCAACCTATCGTTGTTTGTTTCCAGAACCTCCTGGTCCCGGAGAATCACCCGATTGTTCTGAAGCAGGTGTATTAGGTGCAGTAACCGGTATTATAGGTTCAAGGCAGGCAGCAGAAGTTATTAAGATGGTAACAGGAATAGGAAATGTGCTATCGGGAAAGATGATGGTAATAAATGTTTTAGAAAACATGACAAGTTATTTTGACATTGTACTTAATCCATCGAATAAAAAAATTGATTCGTTAAATAACTATACAAATGCTTGTAGTTATGAAAATATAAAATCCATTACCGCAAATGAATTAAAACAGATGATCACCTCCAAGGAAACATTTCAACTTATTGATGTGCGTGAAGAAAATGAATTTGCACACAAAAATATTGGGGGAGAATCAATTCCATTAAGCGCTTTGGATCAAAAGTTTCAAAACATAAAAAGAGACAAAAAAGTAATAATTCATTGCCAGTCGGGAAAAAGAAGTGAAAAAGCGATAGACTATTTACAAAAAGAACACGGCTTCAACAACCTCTATAACCTCGAAGGTGGATTAAGTGCGTGGATCAAAACTGACACTTTAGTGAAATCAACAACTGACAACTAATCACCAATAACACTTTTCATTTCTTTAAACGCCCCAACAGGATTTGATGATTGCCAGATATATCCTAATGTAGCCACTCCGTAAAAACCTAAGCCACAGACCTCTTTAATATTCAAAGGCGAAATGCCCCCAAGAGCAACAACATTTCGTTCGATATTTTTTAGCTGGTTCGCGATTCTATTCAACTCTGTACATGGAGAATAATCAGGCTTTGATATACTTTTGAATACCGGAGAATAAAAAACATATTCGTAATTATCTTCACATTGTTTTAATTCCGACAGATCGTGAAACGAAGAGGAAATAATTTTTGATGTATAATCGTGTGAATCTGCTTCGCCTGATTTTCTTGATATTTCATTTAAATGAATCCCTTTCAAATTAAATTTTTCGATCAACGGATAGTGATAATGAATAACAATTCTATTCAGAAATTCCGAGGGAATTTTATTTAAATAATCCTCGTATTCATCGATCCCAGAAACCGGTTTTCTTAGATGAAACAATTCCAGGCCCTGCTCAAACATCAACAATAGATTATTAATCTCGTTTGATTCAAATTTGTCTGGGCTAAGTACAATCAGCTTCATTATTCAAAAGTACAAGTTGATATTGCATTCTATCAAAAAAAAGTTATATTTATAAAAAGGCACTTTTCTGATGCGCACCCAGTTAATTACGACTCTTTTCCTTTTTGTTTCCATTCTGGGGCTTGCCCAAAGGAGACAGATCAACTGCCTTGGTGATACTGTTAAATATTTATCCATTGGGAGAGAACATAAGGGTATTGGCCTAGGAAATCCTTCCAAATACTCGGGAGTCAGGCTAAGTGTTGTAGACAAAAATTGCATTACAAATGGTGTAACATTCAATCTTTTCTCTGATGTAAACAGTAGAAAGACCAATGGGCTTGATGTAGGATTTTCTCAATCTGCAGGAAGCGTTAATGGTGTTTCAATTGGTTTATTGGGAAATAACATTGATTATGAATTAAGGGGTTTTGGCTTTGGAACCATCCTAAGCGAAGGATTAAATATTTATGGTGTTTCCTTAACAGGAGGATTTCAACGCGCAGATAAATTCCATGGGCTATGTATTGCAGGACTTATGTACCGTTCTTTTGAAACCAAAGGATTGATTGTTAGCGGACTCGTGCTTCAAAATGACAGTGTATACAGCGGAGTTGCAATAACAGGCGGCTTATCGAAGATGACCATTTTAAAAGGCTTAAGTATAGCGATTGCTAATTGGAGTGATGAAGTTAAAGGTATTCAACTGGGCCTAATAAATAAAACGAATTACATGAAGGGCATTCAATTCGGTTTAATAAATATAATTACAGAAAATCCCAAATGGGCGAGAGTTTTCCCACTGATAAATATGAGTTTCAAAACAAAACCAATAAATATAGACCTCGAAATAGATGTGGATCTTCTTGCTATAAATCAGTGTAAAAATGGAACTTTAGACTATGAAACAGCTTCTTCCTTAACCGTTAACGATACAATAAAACGGGAGCTTGGTTCATTGAGTATTCTATCAGAGGATAGTTTAATTCTTTCTTTTGTCAAACCCTTTAACATGAATTCAATAGAGGTTTACCTAGATGATAAGATGGTATATCCGGTTAAAGGAAATGTAATGGATACAACCTCACACCCCATGGAGCAATTTGTAAAGATTCGGAAAGCAGAGTTAAACTATCTTAAAGTAGTCAATAAAAAGGGACATAAATGCATGGAGGCTAATTGGAAACCGAAATATGCTATTCTTCGTTTTTCTTATCCAAATGAGGATTCTGATCACCTTTTAATGACCTATACCAACGATTTTATTCCTGCGGAAGGCGCAAAATAAATATTGTTTCGTAATCTTATTTTTTTGTGACATAATATTTATTCCTTCGCTTTTGGAGGCTGCTTTAATTTTTGCAAATACCTCTCATACAATTCACCCAATGAGCTGAATTCTTCTCTGTAAAAAATACCAACCCCCTGTGTGTATGGTCCCGTTGCACTGGTCAAAAGTGAATTATCATTGGCTTTGTTAAATGCTCTTAGGCGTAACTTGCCATCATTGGTAATTTTGTATTCCACATTAACATCACCCGCAATATTGCTAGCATTTTGCTGTGCGTTTACTCCATTCGTTACACCAAGGTTGCCATCAATTGTCACCCTATCGTTAAATACTTGTGTAGAAAGAGCAACCTCCAACTCCTCATTGCTCAAATCATCACCGGGACGATAATTCACTCCAACATCAAAATCCTTGCTTATCTGCGAAAGCCAATTGCTCAATTGATTCGAAAGTAACTCAGATGAATTAGCCACACCCGCGCCGCTGACTCCATCCGTTGAACCACCACTCGAGGTAAGCTGGGACGGGGTAACAAAACTCTTCAATATAAGGAGAGAGAACACCTGCTTATTCATTTCCTGTTCCGTATTGAGATAACTTTTAATTTGCTGCCGTGTATTATCATCCAGCGTTGGAAGATCAATATCAAACGTAATAGTTGGCGACATTAATTTATCCGTCATTTTTAGTCTGCAATAGACAGGGTAGCGTTTTCCGGAAGAATCTTCTGGAAAGAAAGGACGTATAGAAGCAGTTTGCTTATATATCGCGGTTATGTTTGCTTCAGCCTCATAAGGATCACCAGACCACTTTATTGTACCTCCTCTTTCAATATCAAATTTTTTATTTACAATATTTTTAAGCGTGAATAAATAATCACCTTCCGTTATTTCGTAATTCCCATACATACTAAAATCGCCCAAAGTACTTATATCCATTTCTATATTTCCTTTCCCTCGGCCTCTTATCACATCCCCGATTTTAGAATCGAATATCAGTTGGATTTCAGCGGCCGGAGTAAGTTCCAGGTCAAAATTTAATTTCATTCCATTCAGATCCACCTTGCTATTTTTATTCATAGCAATAGTATCTGTTTGCTTCTTTTTAAATGTGATGAAACTATTTTCACTTACTTCTTCTATTGATGAAAGAGGTATATTCATTTGAGTACCCTTTTCCGTTTTAAGATTAGCATCAATGACGATATTATTTACATAACCGAAGAAATTTATGATGCCTGAAACATTTGCTCTCCCATAAAACAATTCGTTATTATATGCACTCGTATTTAAGCATTGAAATTTATTAGCACTCATATCAAAGTCAAGCTGAAAATTTTTGAAATTGTCGTGATAAACTTTTCCGGTAAGACTTGCTGTTCCAAATCCATATTTTCTTTCGTCACTCTGATCTTTCGAATCAGTAATTGACAAATTCTCTACACCAAATGAATTATTATCAATATTTATATCTCCCAAAAGGCGATATTTTGTATTTAAATAATCAATAGTTGTAATCGCAGTAACACTTAGCTTTCCTTTTAATAATGGCTTTTCCGGAGTGCCGTTAATCGTAATCCCTCCTGAAAATTGACCGGAAAGGTTAGAACAATATCCTTCCAAATAACTCTCAAACATTTTTAATTTTATTGCCTCAAGATCAAGTCCAATGTCGAGACTATTCTCTTTTCGTAATGGATAATAATTGCCCTTAAAATCTAAATTCGTAATAATACCTTTTGAAAACTTTCCATCTACTGCAACTCCCTCTTTTTCTTTATCCCACTTACTGTTAATTTTTCCGTCACCAATCAATTCATTGTTAAGAAAAATTCGTGAGCAAGACAAAGTGCTCGATAGTAAAAATTTATCATAAAAATCTATTACTGAAGTTTCACCTGAAATAGTTCCCTTTAAACGAGTTCCGGACGAACTGATAAAAGGATTAACAGTAGCGAGATTGAACTTCGTAAGTTTAACTGATATTTTATCTGACTTATCATTCGATATCGTGCCAAAGAAACTTACCTCCTGCTCATCCGACTGAAATGTAATGCCGCTTAATTTCAAAGAAGAGGTATCAAGAATAATCTGGTTGTCAATTGTAACCATCCTCCACAAAGAATCTGAAATATAGATATCAGAAGGAAGTATTTTAGTGATTGACCTTGTCTGGTTTTCAAAAACAGTATTGAGCTTTAAATTACTTTGGTGTTTACTTTCCAAATTTTGTGCCCACATTGCTTCCGTTTCAATAGCGTTTTTCTCTTTATTTGTTGTAGCATAAAATGAGGGATTAAAAATTTTCAGACTATCTGTAAGTTTAATATAATCACCTCCCGTTTTGAGCGATAATTCTCCATCCTTTTGTAATAAGCTTAACTGCCAGTCTTTGATCTCTTTTTCATTTATGGTTAACAAAGATGACCGACCTGTTGCAACGATTTTATTTGACTCAGAATTAAATTCTCCGGATAGAGTTGTACCCTGTGAGATTTTTACTGAAGGCAAAAAAAGTTTTGTGAGTGCTGTAGTATTTTTAAACTGTAAGGAAAATGTGAAATTTTGAGGTTTTAATACTTTCTCATTCTTTTCGGTGATCGCAAGCGCAGGAACATAAGAGGTTAATACATTTAACATAGAGCCGGGCAATTCCAATAGGGAATATTTTCCATTGATATTCAAATCAGCAAAGTCTGAAACCATCATAATATTTCTATTATTGCCAACTTCATTGATCGACATTGTTAAATTTTTTAATGAATATATTCCCTTCGAATCTCTGTAATTGAGATTAGAAACATTTATATCACCCAATATATTATCAATATTGTCTCCGATTATATTAACATCCAGAAAAGTTGAAATAATGGAAATCGAATCCGATTTCATCAGTTTAAGTGCTGCAAGATTAGCATTGACAATGGACGAACTAAAGCTCAGCTTCGGCAATGCTCCTGAAAAATCAACATCACCTAAAAAGTTAAGTTTAATGTTGTCATCATCTGCAATTAATTTTCCTTTAAAAATTCTTTTCGCAAGCTCTCCTTCAACATTAAGATTATGATATGAATAATTATTAAAATCAATATTGGCAACAGTGCCCTTAAGTCGGGCGTTAACATTATCTCTTTGTAATCCGGTGCCTTCAACTGATGCATCGATACTCACTTTTCCGAGATATTTCTCCAGTGACAAATACCTGCCTATATCAAAATCGTATGATTTTATTTTACCATGGTATTTTACTTTATCCTTAACAGTTGTATCACTTACCATGGAAAGATCCGCGTCTATCCTTCCTAATGCAGAATTAAAAGTACCGTAGGCAACAAAATCACTAATGAAACCAGTAAAATTTCCTTTAAAATTCATTTGGCCAAGCATTGCAGTATTAGGCGGCAGCTTAACCTTTTCTCCTTTCGAAAAAGGTGGTATTGGTAAGCTTTCTATATCAGACTTGTTTACCGACATTTTTGAAACATCCACAACCATAAATGTTTCGTCTATATTCGGCAACCCCTTAAAACTAAAATTGCCATTATAAAAGGAATTATTACCAAAACTGATCACCACATCATTCCCTTTTAAATTATCAACTTTACCTTTTACACTTCCCGAAAACAGGATTGTATTCTCAACGCCTTTTAACTCTGGGGAGAAATAAGCAATATCCTTAAAATTTATTGCTGTTTTATCGAACGATGCATTCATTGTCACCTTCTCAATAAAATCATTATAATCATCATAGCTAGAATAGGTAAAAAGAAGATCTGTTGAGATATCGCTTTTCTCCGTCTTAATTTTCAGGTTATCCAGCTTTGTAAAGGAAGATGAAATGGTTGCAACACAGGAAAGGTTTCCCAAAACAAATCCCGATTTTTCCTTAGCTGATAGTTGCTGAATATTTGCATAAATGGTATCACTCTTAAAATAAATATTCCCAATAGAAGCGTTGGTATTTTTCAATCGCAGGTCCCAGTAATTTAATCCATCAACTATGGATGAATCATGTTGATCGCGATAAGTAAAATCAACATCAACAAGTTGAAACCCGTCAAACCTGATGTCCCAAGGTTTTGTTTCTTTATTAGTAGTATCCTTTTTATCAGAAGAAAATGCATCTACCAGAAACTGGTAATTGTAACTCTTTTCGTTTTTATATCTTATAATTTTCGCAACAGTATTGTCAATTACTATCGATTTAAAAACAAGCTTTTGTTTTCTATATTCAAAACTGGAAATATCCAATTTTAATTTCTGAGCAAATAACAAGGTATCTCCATGTTTATCTTCAACATAAACATTTTCGAGAATTATTTTTTTAAACAATTCAATATCCACACCGCCCACACGTATTTCAGAATTGACTTCTCCAGAAAGGTATGTTGTTATTCTTTTTCCCGCCCAGGTTTGTACCGCGGGGGTCCTGAACAGGAAATAAAGCACAATGATCAGTAAAAAAACTACTGATATCGTATAAAGAAGAAATTTGCCCGCTTTCCTGATCAATGAGATTATCTTTAACTTTAACAAACTATTGCAATAATTATGCAAATTTAACGAATTATGACCGAGGGAAGCATAACAATTTTGGGTATCGAATCATCCTGTGATGATACATCTGCCGCAGTTACCCGAAATAACAAGCTTTTATCAAATATTACCGCTAATCAGGAAATACATAAACAATTTGGAGGAGTGGTGCCGGAATTAGCATCGAGAGCGCATCAACAAAATGTTATCCCTGTAATTGATGCCGCAATAAAAAAAGCCGGCATTCATTTAAGTGATTTAAATGCAATAGCATTTACCCGTGGCCCAGGTCTTTTGGGCTCACTTCTTGTGGGAACTTCTTTCGCAAAGTCCATGGCCTTATCTTTAAATCTTCCCTTAATAGAAGTTAACCATATGCAGGGCCATATACTTGCCCATTTTATTGAAACAGAAAACGAACAACACCAATCTCCTTCTTTTCCATTTATTTGCCTCACCGTTTCAGGCGGACATACACAACTTGTTGTTGTGAAAAATTATTTTGAAATGGAAGTTATTGGTGAAACGCTTGATGATGCAGCCGGTGAAGCATTTGATAAGGTGGCAAAAATAATGGGGCTTCCCTATCCCGGCGGGCCTTTAGTTGATAAACATGCGTCGACCGGAAATCCAAAAGCATTTAGTTTTCCAAAATCAAAATTAGCCGGACTAAACTATAGTTTCAGCGGTCTTAAAACAGCATTTCTGTATTTTATAAATGATAAACAAAAAACTGATAGTAATTTTGTTACAAACAATTTAAATGATATTTGTGCTTCTATACAATACACCATTATAGAAATACTTACACATAAGCTTGTTGAAGCCTCTCAGATAACAGGAATAAAAAATATTGCTATTGCGGGTGGTGTTTCGGCCAATAAAGGCTTAAGAACCCGCCTTGAAGAAATAAAAACAAACCACAATTGGAATGTTTTTATACCCAAATTTGAATATTGTACCGACAATGCCGCGATGATAGCTATTACAGGATATTTTAAATATCTTAAAAATGATTTTACTGATCAGAAAATTACGCCTGTAGCTCGTTATAATTTTTAGATATGAGTAATACTAAAAAAATTAAACCTAAAGAACCACAAAATAAAAAAGCCGATAAAAAACCGGCGGGCAAAAAAAATACAGTATTATTCGTTGGTATGTTAGTGACCATAGCATTGATTACCTACCTAACCTACAGCGGCTCATTAAAAAATCGACTTACCAACTGGGACGATCAGGAGTATGTAAGCAATAATAAAAACATACAGGAACTTTCCAAGGAAAGTATCAAAAAAGAATTTTCCAATTTTCATATGGGAAATTACCATCCACTTACCATGTTATCTTATGCTATTGAATACAAGTATTCAGAGTTAGATACAACTACATTTCACACAACAAATTTGCTGATACATATTTTAAATTCTCTTCTCGTTTTTTTATTTATATACCTGCTAACAAAAAACAATATCATCTCTTTTACTACATCTGCCTTATTTGCGATACACCCCATGCACGTGGAATCTGTGGCATGGGTAGCAGAACGGAAAGATCTATTATACACTTTTTTCTATCTGGCCACATTATGCGTTTATCTAAAATACAAATCGAAACCTGGAATATTATTGTACTTAGGAATGCTCCTTCTTTTTATTTGCTCCTTGCTATCCAAAGGGATGGGCGTTACTCTGCCCATCGTTCTTGTACTTATCGACTATTTTCAAAATCGAAAAATCAATTTTAAAAATATCGCAGAAAAAATTCCTTTTTTCGCTATCGCTCTTGCATTTGGTATTATTGCGATATATGCACAGGAATCGGCCAAAGCCATTGGTGAATTAAAAACCTATACTGTTTTCGAAAGGTTCTTGTTCGTAAATTATTCTATAGTTATGTACATATGGAAGGCAATTGCACCTTTCAACCTTTCTGCATTTTATGATTATCCGGTAAAAAACAATAACTCCTACCCTTCTATATTTTATCTGTCGCCAATTATTAACCTTGCAATTGGAGTTTTATGCTTTATGCTTGCAAGGAACAACAGAAAAATTCTTTTCGGAATAGGATTTTTTCTAGCCACTATTTTTATTGTATTGCAAATACTTCCTGTTGGTGGAGCTATCATTGCCGATCGTTATACATATATCCCTTACATAGGACTTTTCTTCCTGGTTGGTATACTCTTCGACCGTATGATGAGTTTAGCAACCTTAAACAGAAATGTTGTGTATGCAATTTTAAGTTCTGTAATTTTATTGTTTTCCTACACGAGCAACCAGCGCTGCAAAGTATGGGGCGATAGCATAACTTTATGGAACGACGTGTTATCAAAAGAAACAAGCAGTCCAAAAGCTTTTAACAACAGAGGGGATGCGTATAATATTGCGAAAAATTATGAACTTGCAATTGAGGATCTCAACAAAAGCATCAAATTAAAATATGATTATCCCGACGCATTATATAACAGAGGGCTTAGTTACTACTACTTAAAAAATTACGATCAGGCCATAGCTGATTATACCAGCGCGATAAAATACAATCCTTCACTTGCTGTAGCCTATTTTAACAGATCAGGAACTTATTATGCATTACAGAAATACCAATTGGCTTTGGATGATGCATTAAAATCTGATGCATTGGGAAAAGAAGTTGACCCCAAATATATTGAGGCCTTGAGACAGGGTGTAAAAATAATAGAAAACCAAAAATAGCTTACTCCGACTTTATGATCTTTATTGGAGCCGAAGAATTTTCGCCATTTACAATTCTTATTAGATAAACTCCTGCATCAAAATTATTTTCAATATTTATGGTTCCATTATTTGAAACAAGCTGAACTTTGTAAATATCTCGCCCTAAAAGATCTGTCACTAACAAATACGATCCTTTCTGCAAATGATTATTAAATTCATATTTCACAAAAAAGTTTGAAGAGAACGGATTAGGGAACGTCTCCATTTTAACAGCTAAACCATTTTCCTCTATACCGGAACCTAAAGTATCCAGTACCATAAATCTATCCAGTCCGGCCTCTACAAGATGCCCCTGGCCTGAATCCGCAGCCCTTACTTTCAATATCATAGTCGCTGTTGGTGTCAAATAACTTTTCACTCTTATTTTTCCTACAAGCCAATTTGAGTTCGCTAACGTTGCAGCGGTTGCAGTTTCTACAAGTACTTCACTTATTCCATTATTAAGATAGATCAATAGTGAATCATTAGGAGCCGACGAACCTCCATCATTAAAAAACCAACGATAATATTGTACATATGGGTTGCTTGTACCCGACAGATCAAAAACCGGTGAAGTAAGAAGTGTAAATCCATTATCTACATCATCATCACTTGAGGCTCCTCCTCCATTACCGGTAACAAATGCTTCATCTCCACAGTCGGAACCTACATCGTTACCCGGATTTGCATCACCCGTTCCTAAAAAATTTGTTCCAACGGGAACTCCTCTTTCCCAAACACCGCCTGTAGCATTTCCTGAAACGGTCCAGCCGAAATCAAAAGTAAAATCATCATAGTATCCTGAATCCAGTGGAATAATAATTCCGGTTGTTGCTTGTGTAATACTCTGCGGTACGCAACTGGTTTGATACCCCCACTTGCCTGCATTAATAGTATACGTATCAGCAACAATAGCCGGCAAAGAAAACATTCCGTTACCATTTGCAGATGTTGTATATGTATAAATTGTTCCGGTCATTTTTACTTGAGCATTAACAATTCCATTGGTCGTACTTGCCTTAACAACTTGTCCGTTAAATACAAAAGTTGGCAATGGTGCCAATGCAACATTTAAAGTTGTCACATTACCACGAGACAACGATATACCATTAATTATTTTTGTAGTATAACCCGGCTTTGAAACCTGTATACTAAATGTACCGGTATCTGCACTTCCTGTTGCATATATACCGGTAAGTTTTGAAAGTTCCGTTACGGATGTGGTTAGTATCTGAATAGTAGCATTGTTAAGAGGAGTGGTAGTAACAGAATCTGTTATCATACCTTCCAGGTAACAAGCCCTAACATATGTTGGTGTTAAAATATATAAGTTTCCATCCATACTCGATACTAATACATTACCTGAAGGCAGATAAGGATAAACACCCCAGGCTCCCGCAAAGCCAGCACCTGAGCCTGCAGTATAGGTATCGTAATTACCAACCTGTACTAAATTCTGCGGACGATGTGCATCAACAATGGTAAAACCATCTTTATACCACGAGGTAACTGCATAATCATTTAATATGTGAGTATTATGTCCAATTGAATTAGATCCCGGGTTAGATTGTATTCTGTCTAACTCCGTAATATTACTCAGGTTAGAAATATCATAAGCAGCAAGAAATGAATTGTTTCTTTCATCTGTTGTGAAAAGCGTTTTACTATCATCACTCAACCACGTATTGTGTGTAAACCGATTAGGGGTTACCTGTGTTTGAAGTACTGCGGGCGTATTCTTAATTGTAAAATCTATTATTCTAACGTGCCCTGCATAAACCGCACCGGCATACAATGTATCATTCCTCACATAACCATCATGAACGTATTCCCCATCGTATTCTCCAACATAAACCGGGTTCCAGGGGTCTGTGTGTATATCTGCAACAACAGCACCACCATTTGCGAGATTACTTCCATATAAATAAACATAACCGGTAACAGTATCAATATGTAAGGCATGAATAGTTTTAAGTGTATCAGTTCCTATTAAAGGCATCCAGTGTTTATATGTAATACTATTTGAATCAGGTAACGAACGTAAATTAATTATCTGCAAACCTTGTCCTCCCTCAGTAGTAACGTAAGCATAATGTTTATATGTCTTTACCTCTTTCCAAAGATTATGCGGGCCGGGAATTTGTTTTAATTGAAAAGGAGCAACGGGATTAGTAACATCAACTATCGATAAACCAAACGAACATCCTACAAGTGCATATTCTTTTCCGGTCGAATCAACATAACCGCCAATGTTAGCACACGATTGTCCCGCATAATGCATTTGAGATCGCAATACTACATTTACATTTTGCGCTGTTACAAATAACGAAAGTAAGGCGCAAAAAATGCTACTCAACAAACATATTTTTCTCATAAGGCGTGATTTTAATGCGGGGAAGTACTATGAATATACAGATTTATTTTAAGAAATAAAAATGGATGTTATTTATCAGACATTTCCCCAAAAAGATCATACTCCTCTGCTCTGGTAATTTTTACATCAACAAAATCACCTATTCTTAAATAGTTATCTTTTACTTCGATCAACACTTCATTATCTACCTCAGGGCTGTCAAACTCCGTTCTGCCGATGTAGTGGTCGTTCTCTTTTTTATCTATCAATACCTTAAAGATTTTGCCAACTTTTTTCTCATTCAAATTAAAAGATATTCCTTGCTGCAATTCCATCACTGCCTCTGCACGTTGCTGCTTTATTTCTGCTGGCACATCATTATTCAAGCTAAAAGCATGTGTATTCTCTTCGTGTGAATATGGGAATATACCTAAGCGGTCAAATTTAGTTTGTTCAATCCACTCCAGCATTTCATGATGATCCTGTTCCGTTTCACCGGGGTAACCGGATATCAATGTAGTACGGATAGCTATTCCGGGAACCCGCGCTTTTATTTCATTTACTATATCTATGGTCTTCTGCTTGGTAGTTCCTCTTCTCATACTCTTCAACATATTATCACTAATATGCTGCAATGGCATATCAAGATAATTGCAAATATTTTTTCTCTCGTTCATTACATCCAATACTTCCATTGGAAAGCCCGCCGGAAAAGCATAATGAAGCCTTATCCAATCGAGGCCCTCAACATCTGAAAGTCTTTTTAATAATTCAGATAAATTTCTTTTTTTATAAATATCAAGTCCGTAATACGTAAGGTCTTGCGCGATGAGCATTAATTCTTTTGTTCCGTTTTTCACTAATGTTTGCGCGCGACTAACCAGATCCTCCATTGGAACAGAGATATGTTTGCCTCTCATCAATGGTATCGCACAAAACGAACATGGCCTATCGCAGCCTTCTGATATTTTAAAGTATGCATAATGAGACGGTGTTGTAAGCAAACGCTCACCAATTAATTCGCTTTTATAATCGGCCTTTAACGTCTTGAGTAAACGAGGAAGATCGCGTGTTCCAAAATAAGCATCAACTTCCGGGATTTCTTTTTCGAGATCAGGTTTATATCTTTCGCTAAGGCAGCCAGTAACATACACTTTATCAACCCAGCCTTTTTTCTTCGCATCAGCGTACTTGATAATTGTATCAATACTTTCCTGCTTCGCATTTTCAATGAAACCGCAGGTGTTGATCACTACAATCTCCGCATCATTACTTTTACTCTCATGTTCAACATCAAAATTATTTGCACGCAATTGTCCCATCAATACTTCGCTGTCGTAAATATTTTTGGAACAACCAAGCGTTACAACATTCACTTTATTTTTTTTAAGAGTTTTTGTTTTCATTATTAGTTTTTAAATAATGAATCGACAAATTCATTTTTATTAAACACCTGCAGATCCTCTATCTTCTCCCCCACTCCAATATATTTAACCGGTATATTAAACTGTTCTGATATCCCTATTACAACACCGCCTTTTGCAGTACCATCTAATTTTGTCAATGCCAATGAAGAAACATTCGTTGCAGCGGTGAATTGTTTACATTGTTCTATTGCATTTTGCCCTGTAGATGCATCCAGCACCAGCATTACATCATGAGGTGCATCCGGTACAACCTTTTGCATTACCATTTTTATTTTAGTAAGCTCATTCATCAAATTAATTTTATTGTGAAGCCTTCCTGCAGTATCAACAATAACTATATCTGCATTACGAGCGACAGCCGATGATAGTGTATCAAAAGCAACAGAAGCAGGATCCGCACCCATACCTTGCGATATCATAGGTACATCAACTCTCTCGGACCATACCTTTAACTGATCAACAGCTGCTGCCCGGAAAGTATCAGCGGCACCAAGCACCACACTTTTACCAGCCTTTTTAAACTGATATGCGAGCTTTCCTATTGTCGTGGTCTTACCAACACCATTTACTCCTACTACCATAATTACATACGGTTTTTTCCCGGCAGGAATAATAAACTCTTCAGAATGTTCATTGCCATTATCTTTTAACAATGAAACAATTTCCTCTTTAAGAATCTCATTCAGTTGCGATGTTTCGATCTTTCTTTCTTTCTCTGCTCTCTTTTGAATACGTTCTATGATTTTCATGGAAGTTTCAACACCCATATCGGATGTGATCAGCAATTCTTCCAGTCCCGCCAACACTTCACTATCAACGGTTGCTTTACCAGTAAGTATCTTACCTAAGCGCGAAAAAAAACTTTGCTTGGTTACAAATAAACCTTTATCGAGCTTCTCCTTTTTTTCCTTCGAAAAAAAACTAAATATTCCCATCTTTCATTAAATGTTTACTTAATACCTATCAACAAAAAAGCTTCCCCGCATGTACAGAGAAGCTTTTAAAAAATATTCATAAAATTATTTCTCTCCTAAAAAATCTTTAATGTGATCATTGTGTACGATTTCTTCTTTAAATACGTACGCACCTGATTTAGGTGATTTAACCATTTTAATAATTTTGGTAAAATCTTTTCCTTTTCCTGATTTTAATGTAGCAACAACTTTCTTTGCCATAACGAATTGTTTTTAACTGATTACTTGATTTCTTTGTGAAGAGTCATTTTCTTCAAAATAGAATTGTACTTTTTAAGTTCAACTCTATCAGGAGTATTCTTTTTGTTTTTAGTTGTAATATACCTTGAAGTTCCGGGTTTACCGCTTTCTTTGTGCTCTGTGCACTCAAGTATTACCTGTATTCTGTTACCTTTCCTTGCCATGATGTTTTATCAATAAATGGGCTGCAAATATAGCATTATTAAGCAAAACAACCAAATAATTAGACCCCAATAAATTGCTCATAATTAGGGGGTTGACAAGCCTTCTTTATTATTGTAATTTTACGGTTCAATAACATAAAACACTCAAAAATGAAGAAATTAGTATTTTTTGCTTTAGTAAGCATCTTATACATTCCCATAAATGCGCAGATTATAACTCAGGCTTCTTATTGCCGTTATGAAGCGAGTCAGGTAATTGATCCTGAAAAGGGAATTACACTCTACGATAATCTAAACGTAAACCTCGGCGGAAAAAATGTTAGATACGATGAAGAGAACAACCTGGTTCAAGGATGGGTTGAAGATTATTATGAAAACGGCACTGTGCTTCACAGGGGATATTACCTGGACGGGCAGCTCCGAACTTTTAAAAATTTCTATGATAACGGAAAATTGGAGAGAAGATATAATGCTTCGAATTGGAGAAGAAGTAAAATGAGAACTTATTTTTCTACAGGTGAAACAAGAAGCAAAATAGCTTACTACAAAAATAAAGAACAAAAATCTCAAGTATTCTATGCTAATGGAAAACCGCAGTTCGTCGAAGAGAAAAACAAATTTGCTCAATATTATATTATGACAAAATCTTTTTATGAAGATGGAAAGGTAAAATCTGTTTTTCAGTTGACTGATAAATCCAATTTCACTTATAGTAAAACAGAATATCATCCGAATGGTAATGTCAAAGAACAAGGTGCGATGAAATTTGATCTTGCAAAAAACGCTTACTTAAAAGAAGGCCACTGGAAAAGGTATGATGATGCAGGTAAGGTAATTGCTGAACAAACATTTGCCGCAGGAAAGGCTACAGACAATTCAAGAAACTGGTAATATTCAAATTACTATGTAAAAAAAGGCCCGGAAAATTTCCGGGCCTTTTTATTTTAATCGTAAAACTTCCAATTGATACCTATCTTGAAAATACGATCGGTATAAGGCTTATGGGGTGCGGCATAGTATGTTCTGCCCATTAAACCTGAGTTTACGTGTTCCATTTTTAAAAACACCCTTGCATTTTTTATTTTCATATTTAAAAACACATCTATAAACGGGTAATTTCCAATTTGTTTTTCATTTTGAATATAATATTGCGACAATGCGGGCATATACGCATTCGCGTAATAGGAAGAGTAATAAAAAATATCCACGCCAACCTGTATGCTCAATGCCTTCTTAAATAAACCGTTTTCGTAATACAATGAATGTTTAGCAACAAGCGCTGGAAGGCGCAATACCGTTGAATCGGGAACATATTGGTAAATAATTTTATTACACAAGTGCCAGTTTTTTAATTTAAAATCTTTTTTCAACAACGCACTAAACAGAGATAAGCTGCCATCTAATTGACGAGGTATAGAATAATTATCAAAGTATAAGTAATTTGTAAATTGATACAATGTCGCCGCCCACTCCAGCTTATATTTTTTATTTACATATGAAATACTTTGGCTGGCCATAAATACTTTATCCAATTTATTATTCCATGCAAAGTGATTAGAGTAATATTTCCCATAAATAAGATCCGGTGTTCTATTATCAACATTTGCAAAAAAGGATAAGATTCCGGCCGAATCATTACTCCCAACGTTTATACTTAGCTTCGATTTATAATCATTACTATTTACACCGGACAAAACATAATCTCCTTCAAACAAAAAACCGACTTTCCTATCCCGGGTGTTATTGTCGATTTTTACTCCCGCGATAAAATTATTCATGACGCTGTCCATTTGACCATTTCTGGAAGAAAGATCAATGTGCTGATGTGTAACAAAAAAAGCACCCTTCAACATTCGATCTTCCTTGCTTCTATTTTTGTTCAGCAATTCATATGCTAAAGTGTTTTCGAGCGAATAATATTGAATGGAATCAAGTGTAGTTACGGAATCTTCAAGTATTGCATTATAAAAATCAAATGTAGAAGAGTCTTTATCTTCATACACCCATTTATTATTCTCATAAGTGATAGCATGAGAAAAACAAGAACTCCTGTATACTGTTTTTAATGAATCACTGGATTTGTTTCCGAAATAAAAATTTTGTCTTGCAAAAACCTCGGTATTGCTTATTCTTCGTTGCGCAGAAGAAAGATTAACTCGAATTAATTTTTTATCAGTTAAATCAACTTCTTCAAATACAGTATCGTTACGAATACCACCGTTCTCAGCGCTTTGCAGCTTGTTGTAAGCACCTGAAAAGAATAACAAATAATTATTTTTCTTATTTGTGTAATTCGAAGAGAGCGATAGGTTATTATGATTTACATTTTGTCTTGAATACCAGCCTTCGGTCCTTGTCCTGTTGAACTCAACCGATAAATTAAGTCTTTTACTTATGTTTTGAGTGTGCACCAATCTAAAAACCTGTTCCCTTTTCTGACCAAGGAACAAACTTACATCTGTATACGGCTTATAGGTAAAGAAATATCTTCTATTGTTTTTATCGAACAAATAATTTTCAAAATAGTTTGGTGAATATTGAAAGCCAAGAGCTCTGCCAGGAATGACAATCATAAGCGGGTTTTGAGCCAGGCCGGTGTTCCCTATAGTATTTTGCAGGGTATAATGCTGAAATTGGTTTAAGGATGTATCTATTGTGATTTTGTCAGGTTCTGCGACAGAAGAAAAACAAACCGGCAGTGAATCATTTCTTTCGAGAGAGAAAAATAATTTTGGAATCAGAAAAAACATGAATACGATCAGGTAGCGCAAACTATTTTCCGGTAAATAAATTTTAGTAAAAATAGGCAGAAAAAATAAAAGCCTTTCTGAAATAAATCAGAAAGGCTTTTAAAAAAAGGCAACGACATACTCTCCCAGGTGTAACCCTAGTACCATCTGCGCAAATGGGCTTAACTTCTCTGTTCGGAATGGGAAGAGGTGAACCCCATTGCAATAGTCACCTAAAATCTATATTCCGTTTTGGCGGAATAATAATATCATAAAAAGACATAAAAGAAAGAAAATACAACGATAAGAATAGTAAACTAGGGCGCAATAAGAAAGCTAACGGGTAATTAGTATTGCTC
>CAZQIC010000066.1:0-24730 GCA_964593555.1 uncultured Bacteroidia bacterium
GTAATACGCCCACCAAGAACCGACAGATCCATTGGAATTATTTTTCCAGGATAAGGGGCCGCGAATGTAACGTGTTTTTTCTCTCTGCTTATGTTTGTGTAGGCGGTCATAAATAAACTTTCTCCAGTTAACAATCTTTTACCTGCAGAAAACAATTTACCCATTATACCGTTGTCCTGATTTTTTGAGCCATCACCAAAAATAGTTTCCATTTGTATATTATCTTCCATCATCATAAAACTACCTGATTCAGCAATCGCCGTTTCCTGTGGATCAAGTTCTACTTCTATGCATTGCATTTCTTCACCCAAAATTTTATAATCTATTTCGTGATTTGTTCTCATTGTTTATTTTTTAAATTACAATTTATTCCCTGGTTCATTCGATGGCTTTATTCTCAGTCTGAGCTCTGAGCCTGACGAAGAGACGAAAACAACAAAAATAACATCTTATTTCTTCTTTTGTTGTATCCAACTGAAACTTTAACAAATCTTAACAAACTGGATATACGCCAATTTTCATTGGTAAGCCGACTAATAACAAGTCAGAATGCAAATTTATTTCAGGAATATTTTTCAACCAACCTAAACATTGTGGAGCACGTTCCATAAATTTAAAACATGGAAGATGAAAAAGATAATTATTTCAAAGGAAGAGGCGCCCAGCTAAATACAGATAACCGGTTTTTAAAACAAACTTATGCCACAGAACATATCGAAGCGTTGGACGAAGAATTCCTGTCTAATTCAAAGACTACTTATTACCATGATAATCCTAAAAAGATCATAAATAAAATCTCAAGCCCTGATATCCCATCGGGCTACTCTATGAATCCTTACCAGGGCTGTGAACATGGTTGCATTTACTGTTATGCCCGCACAACGCATGAATATTATGGTTTCAGTGCCGGGCTCGATTTCGAAAGAAAAATAATTATCAAAGAAAATGCGCCGCAATTACTAGAGAAAGAATTGATGAAAAAAAACTGGGAAGTATCACCCATTATGCTTTCGGGAAATACCGATTGTTACCAGCCAATTGAACGAAAGATGCAGATCACCAGGAAAATGCTGGAAGTGTTGCTGAAATTTAAACATCCCGTTGGAATGATCACAAAGAACAGCCTTATACTTCGCGACACAGACATACTTTCCGAAATGGCAAAGCACCAGCTCGTGCATGTTATGGTTTCCATTACTTCATTGGATAATGATTTGCGATTGGCAATGGAACCGCGCACAACAACAGCGAAGCAGCGATTAAAAGTTATAGAAGAACTAACAAAGGCCGGTGTGCCGGCAGGTGTAATGACTGCGCCAATTATTCCCGGATTGAACAGTGATGAGATACCGGCCATAATAGAAGAAGCTGCGAAGCATGGGGCAGTGAACGCCGGTTACACCATTGTACGATTGAACGGATCAATAAAAAATATTTTTGAGGACTGGATAAAAAAGACTTTTCCGGACAGAGCGGAAAAGGTATTGCATCAGATCGCGGAATGTCATGGTGGAAATGTAGAAGACAGACGATTTGGTACACGAATGAGAGGTGAAGGAAAAATAGCTGAATCCATACGAATGCTATTTAAAACAGCTGTAAAAAAACACATGAGCAATCGTATGAGTTATCCTTATAACCTTACTGCGTTTACAAGGCCTGTTGTAAGGAAAAATAAGAATCAATTAGATCTTTTTGAATAGTTAGACAAATCACGTTGATAAAGTTTACTTTTGATAGAATTTAGTCTTGTTCACATTTTATCAAATGACAACAAAGTGGTTTCCTAAATATGCTGTTTTAATTATTGCCATTCTGTGTCTTGTCTCTAGGCTTCCCCAATTACTTAGTCCATATTTATTTTTAGATGGTGATGAATGCATAGAAGGTTTAATGGCCAAGCATTTTTCTGAAGGAAAGGATATTCCCTGGTTCTTTTACGGACAATCCTATGGCTTTTCATTCATAGAGGTCGTTTTCATTTCAATATTCTATCCTCTTGCCGGTGTATCTGATATAGCAGTAAAACTTGCCATGTTATTGATGTGGACCATTGGAATTATTTTCTTTTATAAAACATTAAAGATAGCTGACCAAGAAAATAACAAATGGGCTGCGTTTTTAATTACGTTGATATTTATTTTTCTACCCTCATGGGCCATATGGTCAATGAAAGCAAGAGGTGGATACCTTACTGCATTTCTTTTTACAAACATTACTACTTACCTCCTATTTATTAAAAACACAAAACGAGGTCCGCTTATTTTTTTTATTGTTGGTTTACTACTCACTATTATTTATCAATCACAACCATTATGGTTAATGGGATTACTCCCTGTAGCCGTTTACCAGCTATTTAGCAATAAACAAATTCGGTTGCTCATATACACATTAAGTGGTACTACAATTGGAATATTTATTTTTTACCTGATAAAAAAAGATATTTCAAATTTCTGGCATCCAGATGTATTTGATCTTTCAGCATGGGAATTTAATAACCTAATTAAAATACCTGAGCAAGTATATAACAGTACGATTGGAAGTTATGAATATACCTTTCTTGCTGAAGTTTCAAGTATCACCAGAGTTTTGGCTTTTATTTTTACAGGGTTGGTCCTTGCCCTTCCTGTTTTTGTTATTATTAAATCCATTAAGAAAGAAGGCAACAATTCATTGGTCTATATTTTATTTTTTTCTGTCCTGATAACGGTAGTAAGTGTTACGATTACCGACGGGAAAAACCCCAGGTACCTTTTACCATTGACAGGATTTGCGTTGTTCTTGTTTTATTTGTTGATCAACAGGATCATAAAAAAAACAGTCGTCAATATTTTTCTTGGTTCCATTATTGTTTTGGGAAACATTTCATTATATAGCTTTAAAAATTATTCGTTAGAAAGTAAACCCGAACTTATTAGTTTGATCAAGGGAATAGAAGCAAAAAAAACAACTCATGTTTATTGTGATGGTGGATTATTACAATGGGAAATTATGTTTTATTCGAATGAAAGAATTATTGCAAGATATAAGAGCAGTATTGATCGTTACCAACAATATATTGAGCAGGTGGATGAAGCCTTTAACAAAAACATTCCAACAGGCCTGGTTGGTTATTATAATCCAACTGATTCTATTTCGAACAGTGATTTTATTACACCTGAAAAGAAATTTTATTTTATTGAAAAGCCTGGTAAAAATTTACTGATAGATAAAGGCTTTGAGTTTAGCGCCAACTAAATTAAAACTACGGAACATCCAACTCTGTCATCAGTACCATCAATCTTTCGAAGTGTTCCTTTATTTCTACTGAAGTACAATCATGATTATTAGCTATCATAGAAAACGCCAGCATTTTACCATTTAAATTTTTTACATAACCTGTATAACTTCTTACCCTTGACATATAACCGCTTTTCGCTCTTATATTTCCCTCTGCAATGGTGCCATCAGCAACACTTCGTAACGTACCTGATTCACCCGCAATTGCCAATGTTGAATAAAAACTATCGAACAACAATGAATCGTTTGCATACATCGCCATTACCTGCGCTAATTGTCGCGCCGTAATAGTATTAAAACGCGAAACACCACTTCCATCCACCATACATAATCCTGCCAGGTCAACATTATTTTCTTTCCAATACTGCATTACACGATTAACACCGCCGGAAGTGCTGCCATAACCATTCTCCTTTAATGAAATAGTTTTAAGTAATGTCTCCGCATAAAAATTCTGGCTTACATGATTGGTATGAAATGCAATCTGAAGCAAAGATGGTGATACCGTGGTACAAATACTTTTCCTCTCTTTTTTTTCATAAATACCATTTAATTTCTGCTGCCTTACGGTTGTAACAGAATCTTTCACGACAATTCCGTGGCTGCGTAAATAATTATAAAAAGAAAATGCGCAATACAAAGGAGGATCGGGAACCACACTTTTTCCTATAAACTCATTCTCGGGTCCGATCAACCCCGTCAAATATCTTTCTCCAACGTATGGAGAACCAGAAACAAATAAATAACTTTTGGATGCGGTATTATCACCTGCAACCCGTGAATACAACTTAAGGTTAGGAATCTTTTGAACGGGTGAAACTGAGAATGCGTTGTTCCGTTTTACAACACTAATATCATACATGTTCTCACAAAAAGATAAACCACATGCGCCGGCACAATAATCTGCCTGCATATCTTCCCATGCCCAGCCTGCCGGTACCAGTTCATCTTCAAAAACTCCTGCATCACCTATAACAGCTCCGCTGATAGTATCTATTCCTAATTTTTTTATTTCACGAAACCATATTTTAAAAATGCTATCGGGCCGCGTTGATCCAAATACATCTGAGCCCAATGTAGGATCGCCAGTACCACTGATATAAATATTCCCGTTTAATTTTTTATTCCCCTTCTCTATTGTTCCATCATATAAAACCCTGGTTGGAAATCTGTACCCAGGACCTAAAATTTTTAACGCAGCGCCCGTTGTAACAACTTTTAATACAGAAGCCGGTACAAGGCTTTGTACACTGTTATACTCAAGTATTATCTTGCTGCTATCTATATCAATTAAACAAAAACCAAAACCTGCATTTGTTAACGCATTACTTTGTGCAAGAGAATCCAGGTACATATTGAGCCTGGTAAAAGAATTAGTATCAGTAATTTCCGTGACAATAGAATCAGCGGGACTTTTCTTGTTGTTCCCTACTTTAGCGGGAGGAAGTGAATTGGTAAAATAAAAATTAAATGAAATAAAAAATACAGCGAGCAAAACGCCAATTATTATAATAAATTGTTTTACTGTTATTTTTTTATTTAGAAAGGCACGCATTAATATATTCTTTACTGCGCAAATATAGGGCTAATACGTTAATTCAGAACAATTCAAAGACTGGCATACTTCTTGTCTTATACTGATGAAATAGATCATTATGGATATAGCAGATAATTTAGCGATAGTGCTCATTGCATTTCGCTTAAAAATGGACGAGCAAGGAATAGTAAATCAACAGGTAAAAAATGATGTGATGAAACTTATCGAATCATTCGGGGATGGTATGTCTCCATCACAGTTCTATAGATACTTACAAAGAGAAGAACAAAACGAAGCAGCTTAATTCATATCCTGCTGAATGATGCCATACTTTATCAATTCTTTTGTTTGATTGAGAATACTATCGCTGATCATTTTCGCCTCATTTTCATTAGTGGGTGCATCAAACATTTCCGACACTTCTTTCCTTATCTCATCAAGTGTCATACTTTTTTTCAAAGTACTTATAATACCATCAACGAGCGGAGACACTTTCCATTCCGCAATACCTTGGTAATTGGGCAATAACAAAGTAAGGTTCTCTTCTTCCGATACAGCATCCAATACAGGTTCTTCTGCTTTTAAAGCCGACCAATCATATTTCAAATTCATCAAAACAATTCCCTTATCAAGCACAAATTTGGTATGAAGTAGTTCTTCATCAGATCTTTTAAGTAAAGTTTCAATTTCTTTAATAAGGAAATACTGCTTTGCATAAAGCAGGGCCGAGCTTTCAACATGATCCTCGCACTCTACTTTTCTTTCTTCCAATTTCAATAACTCAAGTAATTTTTCAGCAACGGTTTTATCGAGTTTACCCGAGATCTTTTTTATAAAATCCGGAAATGCGTTTTTATCAAATTTCGTTAGACCGGATAGAAATACCTTTGTCTCATCTTTAGCTATCGTATTTACTATTGAAAAAGTTTTCTTAAAGGTTTTATCAATATAAATTTCATTTATATCAGCGTTTGTATAAAGCAGTGCTTTGTATCTATCTCCTGAAATTTTTTCACCCTGGTACTGTTTTTCAACTCTGGGGAATTCAATTGATCTTACATTTTCAGGATCTATTAATCTCAATAAAAAATATCCGATCCCCGCATTACCCATGAACAAACTCAGATCTTCTTCAGTGGCATGTGCAAGACCCGGCTGGTATTTTTTCCCGCTAGCAACACTTTCAAGAATTTTTTCACCAACCGTATTCGCATATCCCAAATATTTTTTATCTCCAAATTGCAGGTAAGCTTCGATAAAAAGATCTGAGTTTCCCCCTCCTCCATGGCACAACGTATAAGTGCGTGTTGGGAAATCGAAGCTAACGTCAGTTACTACTGTCTTTGCAACAGCTTGTTCTGCATGCAATTTATAAGTTTCATCTTTAAGGAGATCATACGCCCTTAACCTTGATAATCCAATACCTGCGGCACCGTGGCACCATGCATTCATATCGGATGAAGAAGTAAAATGTTCCAGGTTATTTTCTTTTAAGGCAGCCTCCGCTTCATTAAAATCTTTTTCACTATAAAATCCTTTTCTGAAATCAGGCCAATTGCCTCTTTCCTTATCATAATATTCTGTTTCGTATAAAAATGCCTGCTCGGCAACAGAATAAAAGGCAGTGTTGTTAAAATATTTTCCAAGTTCAAGAAATGCGGCACCAATACCGGCAGCGCCATGCGAGAATCCACAAAGCCCCCTTACCTGCTGATGTGACCTGTCCCAATACAAACCCTTTAACCCGAGGTTAGCCCTCTTGATCAATATATCTGCATAGTCATTTACTTTTTCTAACAGCCAGGATTCATTCGTTAATACATGCAAATGCATAAGACCTATTAGTGCACCTGAATAACCATTGATCAAGTCATCAACTGGTCTTTCTGATATTAAAAACTTTCCACAATCTTTAGCAAGATCCAAACCTGCCTTTTTTAATGAATCATCTTTTAAAAAGAGTGAGCATTTGACAAGAGTATAGGCAACTCCCATGCGCCCGGTGAAAAAGGCATAATAATCCATTTCGTTTTCCTCACTATACTTCACGAGCCACTTCGCAGCATCTTTTACAGTATTGTAATATATAATATCATTTGTTTTTTTATGAAGCTCAATTAAAAATAAAATAATTCCCGCAGAACCGCTGTATATACTATCTGCTACATATAATTTCGTTTTATATTCACCACCCTCTTCAAAACTGGTAAGGGTTTCCCAATAGGTTCCGTTCTTATCGGTTTTTGCTTTTTGCAAAATATCATCACCAATACGGATCGCTTCTTTTAGTAAATCGTTCTTAAATTGATCTGCCATTTTAAAAATAATTTTAATTATAATTCTTCTACACTTTTTTTGATCAGGTATCCAAGAAAAGCTTCGTCTCTGTTCAATATCCCAATACGATTATTGGTCATGTGAATATAACTTTCATAAACTGTCATTTTCTCATACATCTCTTTCCTTATATTATCAGGGAATGTCCTGTCATAATACCTTGGTACAATAAATTTTTTATTTTTCTGCAACTCGGAAATTGACTGATCAACCTTCTTCATTTCGTTTATCCAGTTATTCAGCCAATCCTGTTCGAACTCGATACCATTGTTAAATGCATCCCATAAGGTTTTGTGAGTTGCCACAAGAAAGTCACGCTGCTTTATAAAATTATCTTCGAATGCTTTAAGTGTAATATCAGATCTCATCTTCAACTCTTCTTCCTCTAAATTTTTTTCATAATTGTAGTAGGCCCTGTGAAACCATGAACGAAAAATAAGGTCATAAAAATATTTCACTTCTGTTAAGTTCATTGAAGTCGCAAAAGCAAAACTAAGATGCAATTGTATTGCAGATCCCATTGCCTTTTCATAACTCCAATCTTCACTCTCCGACATTATGGATAGTATTGCGTTGGAAGAGGCCTGGAATTGTTTTTCTGCAATAAGAATGGCATCAGGACCTCCATAACGCTCCGTCTCGGGTTCATATTCAATATACTGAACCGAATTGTTAGGATACCATTTTTGATCTTCAGGGAGTTGATCCATCCAATCGGCTTTAATATCAATACTAGGATTTTTCTTAAAATATTCCGGGAAATAGGTGTCGAGCTGAGGCTTAATTTTTTTCATCATGGTATCCGTATCACCATAAAAACGCAAACGGATATGTGGTCCTCTCTCCCAATATCTTATGAAAAAATATTGTTCCGCCAAACCTTCACTCATTATTTTTTTTGCAAAGGGATTTACTGCTTCAATAATAAACTTGTCCCACGGCTCATTATAATACAAGTATGCAGCTAACCAGGTTTTTTTTGACATAAAATTTTTACTGATTGTAATTATACCATTGAACTACGAATTCGGCGATGTGTTTGTTTTCACCAAACTTAAATAGCTGAGAAGAATTTGGAAGCATCTCTTCGATACGCAAAGAAATAGGAACCTTAGTAAGCAATTTTTCAAACAGGTCGACAAGGAAAGGACTATTAAAACAAATGTATTGAGGTTTATAATCGTCCCTACTCAACCGTTTTGCATTCTTTGCTTGTTCAGGAGTCTCATACCGCTGATTCTGAGAATAGATGAAAACAAAAACCTCATTAGGAATTTTATGTTTTGCACGCCAAACATTAAGACGTTCATAATAAGCCCAATCACTCTCCATGTTTTGTTTCAATGGTAAAATATCACGTGGAATAAACCATGCCTTCCTTTGCAAAACAATATCATTTTCTAACATAATACGCGGCCTCGTCCTTACTTCTTTTTTCTCTTTCCCTGCCTTGCCGACTGGCAGGTTGACTTCTGGCTTCGCAGTGTTAGCGTCAGCTGGCCTATCAGTAGCTTCTTCTTTCAGAGTTTCCTTTGGGATTTCTTTCGGAATCTCTTTCTTAACACCTGCATTTAACAGCGGATGCCATGATAATATTTTTGCTTTTGAGAATTTATCTAGTAACTGAAATAATTGTGATCTGCCGCCATGCCCCTGGAAACCAAGATCAAAAACATATATTTCTTTACCTGTAGACTTTTGCACAAGAATTAAATTGTGTTTATCCTCAATATATTTAACTGCAAGATCTGTAACGGGGATCTGTCTGTCGGCCGGTAAACTGTTATGACCATTAGGCATCCAGACCTCACCCGGCATCAATGGTGGGTGTAAATTCGCGTTGAAATAAGAAGCATCACAATCTTCGATGTACAATGTATTATCATCCTGCAAAGAAATATTCCATTCGCGGATATTGTTTGTAAATGAAGGATCAAAAATATGTAGGAACCTGCTTACTAATTTTCCATAACCAGGAAATGTAGCATTGAGCACCCCTCTTAATTTGTTTTTTCCGGATGCATCTGCCTCTTCAAATAACTGTACAAACATTCCGTATGAACCTTTCTTATCGGTATCTGTAAGAGATTGATCGACCAACGAATTGACATCTTTCAACCAATCTTTTTTAATAGTAATAAGATCCGGATTACTTTCGCCTACTGTACTTATCTTCTCTAATTCCTCATACCATTTTTTTATATTTTCCGAACGTTTATCAACGGCAGCGGCTTTGAACTTATCAGGAACTTCATATTTTGTTTTTTCAGCAAACTCTTTTCTCAATCTTTCCTGCTCTTCTTTATTGCCTTCCGCTTTTTTCTCTAACTCCCTGTATTCTTCTGCAATTTTTTGATTTTCCTTATTCTTTGTATCGTAAAAAGTCGCTTCTTCTTTTTTAAAGTCTCTGAAAAAATCTTCGTAAAATGTTAACAGATCAACAGCACCATCTTTCTGATACTTGATCCCGAAGAAATGCTTCATTCTTTGTCTCTCATCAAAGTACCCTTCAAAAATAGCTGTACCACCTATCATCTCATCAACAAGCTTTACAAACTCACTTAACCTGTCGTGATTGACCGCAAACTTTTTTTCCACTGAAGTATCCTCATAAAATAATTGCTCGGGTTTAAAATAAAAGGACGTGCTTGATGTATGCTTAAATACTTCGTCTTTCTTCTCTGCTTCCGGCTCCTTTTCTTCTTTCTTTTCTTCAGGTTTTTCCTCCTCTTTCTTATCCTTATTCTTCTTCGCCTCGGCAGCTTTCTCTTCAGCCTTCTTCTTTTCCTCCTGCATTTTCTTTACCTGCTCAGCCATGATCTCTTCCGGCGGTCTACGCTCTTCGGCGGGTAGACCAGCTGCTTCATGCAACTTCATACATACATCGCGGAATACTTTAAATGCATCCTGCAAAATTCTTTTCCTCACTAACAAATCGGCTTCACTGTATGTTTTTGCCATTCCCCGCATATTCGTCAAACTATCTATCAGCTCCTGAATTAGCGGATCTTTATCTGCAATTGGCGATATGCTTTTGATTAGGCTTATGTCCCATTCTGTATCAATACCGGAAACACCAATATTAAATTCAAAAAAGCCGTACTCAATTAACTGGCTAATGTATGCTTCAAGTTCTTCAACAGATGCATCAATGTATTCCTCTTTTACAATTAGATCAATAAGTTCACGATAAACAATTCCTTGTAAATGCTCAGCAGTAAGCTCACGGAACAATTCAACAACCGGATTAAATGGAATACGTTGAAAGGCTTCTACGTTATTATTATTGGTCAGGAAAAGAAAATGATCACCCTTGTTTTGAATAGTAGGGTTCGGACGCAGCAATAACCACTGAGAAATATTTTTATTTTTTAAGAGTAATGTCTTAAGGTATTGGAACAGAAAATTATTTAAACGAATATGGCTGATTATTTTGCTGCCCGTCATATCTGACTTAGGCAACAATTCTTCTCCTCCCGTATTGCTTACTTCACCTAATGATAAATTCGTGAATGTACTGAACGGAGATGTTTTCGCATGCATACGGGTGATGTACTTTATCAAACCCTGCTCGGTCTGCATTTCCTTTTTCTTTCTGTCACCCAAGTCAACTTCAACATAACTATCGATACGGTCCAATAATGACTGACTGGAAAGCAGCAATCCCTTTTTTAACATTTCATTTTGAAAAACATTTTTCAGTCTTCCGTGTATCTCTACTTGCTCCTGAGTAAAAACTTCCTCTCCCTTTTTCTTTAAATTATTATACTCTTCTTTTGACTTCAGGTATTCCTTTACGTGGTTATTTATTGATTCATTCAAACTTCCTTTTACCACTTCATAACTTTGCGGTGCTGCTTCACGTTCGTTAAAAACATCACGCTTTAAATTAAGTAATGCCTTTTGAACATTATTATCACTTTGCTGGGATATGAAGGAATATATTTCATCATTGACTGCATTTTTCAGCCTGTCAATATTCTCTCTTACAGAGTAAATATTCTCTAATACTTTATCTGTTTTAACAGCATTTAATGATGCGAGAGCGTCCATTGAACCGCCGCTAAGACGGATAAGAACGTTTGGAAAAAGTTTTAATTTATGAGCCATAATTCATCTAAAAATAGAAGAACAAGATAAGAAATTAACATTACATGTATAGGTATTTTGGGTCAAATTGGATCCACATCAATTGACACTATAACCGACTTGAATTTATTCTGCGCCTTGAAGGTGATCAGCGCGGCTCTGATATGATCTTTGGCACTTTGAACCGATGATTTTTTTTCGATCTTCAGAAGGAAATTACGTAAATACAAATTTTTAATACGCGAAACAGCCGGTATGTTAGGACCCAAAAGTCTTGCTCCGAATACTCTTGCCAATGTTTCATGCAGATAGATCGCGGCCTCTTCTAAAATCTCATGATTTTTATGCTTCAGGGTGAGTTCGATAAGACGATAAAAAGGCGGGTATTTAAATTCGTTTCGCTCGGCCAATTGAACCGCATACATGGAATCATAATTATTGTCGACCACAAATTTTATGATTGAATTGGAGGGGTCATACGTTTGAATGATCACTTTACCTCTTTTATTTTTACGACCTGCCCTCCCACTCACCTGTGCCATTAACTGAAAACTCCTTTCATGCGATCGAAAATCTGGATGAGACATCAGGCTGTCCGCATTTAAAATTCCCACTAATCCTACATTGTCAAAATCTAAACCCTTGGTCACCATTTGTGTTCCAATCAACACATCAATATTTTTCTCTTCAAAATCACTTATAATTTTCTGATATGCATTTTTTGTACGTGTGGTATCAAGATCCATACGTGCGATTTTTTTATCGGGAAAATAAACAGACAAATCTTCTTCAATTTTTTCAGTTCCAAATCCTATTGTTTTTAACTTCTCAGAACCGCAGGCTGGGCAATCAACAGGAGGTTTTGATGTGTGACCGCAATAATGACAACGTAATTGTGAACTGTATTTATGAAAGGTCATAGTTACATCACATTGTTTACACTGGGGTGTCCAGCCGCAGCTGGTGCATTCAATTACCGGAACATAACCTCTCCGATTCTGAAATAGAATAACCTGCTCTTTATTCTGAAGTGATTGAGATATACTATCAAGCAAAAAGGAAGAAAAATGCGACTTCATCATTTTTTTTCTTTTCTCTTCTTTGACATCCGCAATAAATATCTCCGGCATTTTAATATCCGAAAATCTTTTGGTGAGTTTCGCGAAGCCATATTTATCAGTCTCTGCATTATAAAAACTTTCTATTGATGGCGTTGCAGAACCCAGCACAACTTTTGCCTTATAGAGCGATGCAAGATAAATGGCTGTATCACGTGCATTGTACCTCGGGGAAGGATCATATTGTTTGTATGAAGAATCGTGTTCTTCATCCACCACAATTAATCCAAGGTCCCGGAAGGGTAAAAGCACGGAGGACCTTGCACCTAAAATAACTTCAAACCGATTTGGATCCTCTAACGGCAATAACAAACGCTGCCAGACTTCCACCCTTTCGTTATCAGAATATTTACTGTGATAAACCCCTACCCTTCCTCCAAAATTTTTTCGCAGCCTGTTTATGATCTGTGCAGTAAGTGCAATCTCCGGTAACAAGTATAAAACCTGTTTGCCCGTTTGAATTACTTCCTCTATAAGTTTAATATATAATTCTGTTTTACCGCTCGAGGTTACACCCTGCAACAGTACCACTTCTTTAGTCTTGAATTCTTCCTGCACAACATCAAACACCTCTTGCTGATGCTCCGTCAACTCACTTGTTTTTACAACGTCGCCGTTTAACCTTTCTCTCCATACTTGTTTCCCCACAACTATAAAAATATTTTTTGTTATAAGCGATTTAAGAGCAGCATCCGTAGCATCGGCCTCTTTTAATAAAGTTTTTTTTAGTACCAGCCTGGATTCATTCGAATACCTATCTGACAATTTAAGATAGGCCATTAACAATTGTACCTGCTTAAATGCTTTTTTACCAAAGCCATCCAGAATAGTTTTAAGGTTATCTTCATTATCAGCAAACTCAGTAAGCGTTACATATTCTTCTTCTTTTGCCCTGAACTTTTCCTTTACTTCTTCCTGCAATAAAACAAACCCTTTCTCTATCAAAGAGCGGATAACGCCGTGAACATTTTTTTGATCTAAAATATTCTGGGCTTCTTCAATAGTTAAGACTTCATTTATTTCTAAAGCATCCAAAATCAATACTTCTTTATCAGAAAGCAGATCAAGATCAACCTGGAGTAATTCGCGTTCAGCACTTAAAACAATTTTAGTTTCGCTGGAAAGTCTTAACCCGGAAGGTAAGGCAGCATTCATAACGTCACCCGGATTACACATGTAATATGCCGCAATCCAATCCCACAATTTTAACTGGGACTCCAGCACTACAGGTTTTTCATCAAGGATATTCGAAAGGTATTTTGCTAAATATTGCTGTGGAGCTTTATCATGTACTCTTGCAATAATACCCGTATACATTTTGTTCTTTCCAAACTGTACAATTACACGTTTGCCAATGGCAGCATCATTGTTCCAATCAGCCGGGACACGATACGTATATAAATTAGGAAGGGCGAGCGGAAGTATTATATCAACAAATAAAGTCTCGCGATCCATAAAAAATTGAAGATGATCCTGAATAATTTAATTAGCAAACACCATGTACTTCGATTCTATCTGCTTACCATCTATCTCAAGTGAATAAAGGTAATTACCAACCATATGGTAGCCATGGTCATAATGCACTTCATTTAGTCCCTTATTAAGAGTGATTGGTATTTGATTGACTAATTTCCCAACAACATCATATATTTTTATTGAAGCGGTTTTATAATCAGAAGGTTTTTCAACCCAAACACCAATGAAAGTAGATTCATCAAAAGGATTCGGATGATTTTGCAATAACATAATGTCTTTATTTTCTTCCGGAATTTCACCAACACCACTGATCGCAAGTGCATGCTCTGTTGAAAATAAACTTTCTACACCCAGCGCATCAACAGAAGCAACACTTACATAAACCGGGCCCGGGGCGGGAATAGCAATGGTATCAATTGTTTTGCCAAAAATGGTATAAACAGAATCCCAATCATTGGTTGTTGTTCTTACTCCCACCCTGTAATGTAAATACTGTGTTTGCTGTGTAATATTTATAGCAATGCGTACCAGGCCTCCATCTGTTAAAACAAAACTCGGTTTTTTAGGACTGATTGCCATCATACCGATGGAAGTACCATTAATAGCAGCGTTGCGTGCCAGGTAATTAAAATTCACATAAAAACTATCGATCACCTGATCGTTGTCCGTATCAACACCCAATATATCTGAAGTGGAATGCTGCCTGTCTATATACCCTGTCCCATTCTGTCCATTACCATGTTCATTAGCCGAAGTAAAACGAACAGCAGTATATCCTTTTAACCTGAATGGAATATGATCACCACCACGGCCGCTGCGATCTTCCAATGACATTATCCAGATATCCATTGGAACTGATACCAAAGGTTTCAACTCCTCCTTATACTCCAGCTTTGCATATCGCGCAAGTCCTTTATGTGCCGAATTCGCACCGCCGTTTGAAAAAATTCTAACGTGGGTACTATCAATATCATTTAACCCAGGACAACTAGGAGGAGATGATGTTTGTCCGCATATGATTCCACCGATCACATCATTATTCTGAACTGCCATCACCTCAATTCCTTTCTGCTGAACATAAATGGCAAATGCTTCAGCGCCATATAAACCTTGTTCTTCAGCTGTTGTAAGTACAAATACAATAGTGTGATTGAATGTATATTTACTCATTACTCTCGCAAGTTCCATAACAAGGGCTGTAACACTTGCATTGTCCTCCATACCCTGTGCAAGGCAGGCCGTATCACAACCGCTATCGCATCGAGTATCAATATGACCTTCCACAATTATTATTCTTTTATCAGAAGTATCAGCACCCGGCAATACAGCAAAAATATCTTTATGTGTTCCCATTGAACAAATGCTTTGATCAAACTTAAGGTAAGATGGGATCAATCTACTTTGATTAACAGAACTGTATTGTTGAAATTTTGAGTACGCCCATTTACGCGCTGCACCAATGCCCCTTGTTGCTGACAAAGTATCTGAGCCACTATTACGGTTATAAAAAGCCTGTAGTTCAATCAGGTTTTTCTTCATTGTATCCGGTGATATTCTCAAGTTAAGTCCCCTTACAATACTATCAGGATGATTAATTATTGCTGTTGGCAAATAAGTTACCGGGTTATAATTCCCTTTCATTATTTGTTCGGCAAGCGGATTGGTTGATGATATATTTGTTGGAACCTGTGCTTTTGAAAAGATTGAAATTAAAAAGAGTCCTATAATAAATCCTGTCCTTATCATATTACGTTTATTATTTATAATTACACGAAGAAAGTTACAAATTTATCTGCTTAAAACGCCAAATAAATTTGATAATCAACAGGAATTAAGCGATTTTTAAAGTTGTAACACCAATTACCCTTAATGAGTGAGGAAATATTAAAGGCTCTGATGCATTTGTTTGGAATTATCTCCAAACAGGATGATGGCGTTACCTCTTTACAACGCAATTTTGTTGAATCCTTCCTCAAATTCCAGCTGGCAAGTGATAAGGTAGCTGATTACCTTAAACTATATGAAATCCATTCCGGCTACGACGCAGAAGTTGTAAAGCAAAAGGAAACAGCAAGCGCTGAGCCATCCACGGAACCTAGAAAAATCAGAAGAACATCTGTTAAAGATGCTGTTCTTATCCTGTCTATTTGTAAGCAGATCAACGAAACACTTACTCAGAAACAAAAAGTTGTAGTTGTAGTGCGCGTTCTGGAGATGATAAAATCAGATATGCAGTTCACACCACAACGTATGGAACTGGTGGATACTGCCTGTATGGTATTTAATATCAGTCCGGAAGAGCTTAAGATCATTCATAGTTTTTGTATCAACGAAAATCCATACACGCTTGAGTCGGATGACCTGCTTATTGTAGACAGCGAACCGGTGGTTGTGATGGATAAGGAACACGGTATCAAGCATATTTTTTCTGAAGGTTTATCGAAAGAAATAAGTATTCTCCGAGTAAGAGGAGTTGACCTGTATTTTGTAAAGTACAATGGTAAGAGCGAAATATTTCTCAATGGTCTTCTGTTTAACAATAAAACAATTTATCTTTTTGCGCCCGGAAGTACATTGCGCCTTCCGCAGGGTACATTTTTTTACAGCGATGTGGTGTCCCGTTTTTTAAGTGATAAGATCAAAATAAAACTTTCATTTAATGTCCGTGAACTTGAATTTAAATTTCCGAATGGAAAAGTTGGTTTACGCGATATAAATATTTCCGAAAAAACAGGGAAATTAATTGCATTGATGGGAGCCAGCGGCGCCGGAAAAACAACACTACTAAATGTTTTATCCGGAATTGAAAAACCATCCAAAGGTGAAGTGGTTATCAATGGAGTTAACCTTCATAACGATAAGGATAAGCTCGAAGGAGTGGTGGGTTATATTGCGCAGGACGATTTACTGATTGAAGAACTTACTGTTTTCCAAAATTTATACTACAATACCAAACTTTGTTTCAAGAATCTGAGTGAAAAGGATATTATATCGCTCGTTGCTAAAACGCTTAACAACCTTGGCCTTTTTGAAATACGCGACATTAAAGTGGGCAGTCCGCTCAACAAGAAAATAAGCGGCGGTCAGCGTAAACGCCTTAACATATCATTAGAATTAATAAGGGAACCTTCCATTCTTTTTGTTGATGAACCAACATCGGGACTATCATCACGCGACTCTGAGAATGTAATGGACCTGCTCAAAGAGCTTTCGCTTAAAGGCAAACTTATTTTCGTGGTCATTCACCAGCCTTCATCGGATATTTTTAAAATGTTCGATAAATTAATTTTGCTTGATACGGGCGGTTATCCAATTTACTATAGGAATCCTATTGAAGCAGTAATCTATTTCAAACACGAAACACACCAGATCAATGCCGAACAAGGCGAATGTCCTGAATGCGGTAACGTAAACCCTGAGTTGTTATTTAATATTATTGAGGCAAGGGTTGTTGATGATTTCGGCCAGTTTACCCAGGAAAGAAAAGTAAAGCCGCCTGAGTGGTACCAACGCTTTAAGAAAAATTTTACCGTAAATTTTGTACGGGACGAAAAAACACTTCCTCCTAAAACATTTAATATTCCATCACGCATAAAACAATTAATAATTTTTACAAAGCGTGATGTTCTATCTAAAATAAGTAACACACAATATTTGCTTATTAATTTATTGGAAGCGCCATTACTTGCATTTATACTATCGTTTATCATAAAGTATATCGATAATCCTAACTCAGATATTTATTTGTTCAGGGAAAATGAGAACATACCGGCGTATATTTTTATGTGCATCATTGTTGCACTATTCATTGGACTTACAGTAAGCGCGGAAGAAATATTCAGGGACAGGAAAATATTAAAACGAGAATCATTATTAAATCTTAGCCGGGCAAGTTACCTTTTCTCCAAAGTATTAGTATTGTTCACTATCTCTGCAATACAATCTTTATTGTTTGTCATCGTTGGAAATTCCATCGTAGGATTCCATGGAATGTATTTCGAATTCTGGTTGATGTTATTTTCTGTTTCATGTCTTGCAAATATATTAGGATTAAACATTTCCGCTTCTTTTAACTCTGCTGTTACCATTTACATTCTGATCCCGCTGTTGATCATTCCTCAAATGATACTCGGCGGTGCCATGTTTAGTTTTGAAAAACTGAACAGAAAAATTGGCGGAGGAAACAGCGTGCCGGCTATTGCCGAAGTAATGACGTCCAGATGGGCATACGAAGCATTGATAGTTAATCAATTCAAGAACAATGAGTATGAAAAACCATTGTATGATATTGAAAGAAAAGAAAGTATTGCGAATTACAAGCAATCGCTTTATATACCCGAGCTAAAAGACATTACTGAAGAGGCCAGGAGAAATTTTAAGAATAAAAATGATTCTACATCTTTAATTCTGAAAAAAAACCTTGCCATATTGCGCAATGAGATCGCAAAAGAAAATGAAAAAGTAAAACAGGCAACCTACACCGAGTTGGATAACCTGACCATTGAAAAATTCAATGAAGTTGTTGCGGATAAGGTGATGGAACATTTAACCAAACTGGAAGGGTTATATACTGAAGCCTTTAATGCTATCACAGAGAAAAAAGATCAGATTATTCGTTCCTTTTCCAGCGATCCAAAGAATGAGGGATTGTTAAAAAAAGCCTATGATAATTATTACAATGATAACCTTGCCGATATTGTAAAAAGAGCGCTTGAAAAAAATAAAATAGTTCGATACAAGAATGAGTTGATACAACTTATTGATCCTATTTACCAGGAGCCGCATTCAGGAAGTCTTTTCAGCTTCAAAACTCCGTTTTATTCGCCAAAAAAAATAATGTTTGGAGTGAAAATCGAGACCTTTACATTTAATGTCATCATCATTTGGGTCTATACCATTCTATTGTTTGTTACTCTGTACTTTGATGTATTAGGTAAGCTACTTAATCTTGTAAGTAAAATACAATACAATTCAAAAAGCAGGAGAAGTTCTAAGGCTTTAAAACCAAAATCACCGGGAATTTAAATTCTTATAAACGAATTACGCCTGTTAGCTACCTTTTCTGAAAACCAAATGCACTTACTCCGCAGCCTTTCATATCCTCACTGTTAAACTGGTAAGCCAAATTATAGGTACCCGAAGAGTTACAATTAAAAATTATTTTATTGTAATACTTATCATTTTTTGTATTGTGATTACTCATCAACAACCTGTCTTGGTTATCGAGAAGGTTTACAACCATTGGCACCTTACCTGCTGCTTTACCCTGGCAAACAGTTATTACATATGAATTGCCTTTTGTAAGAATAACAGAGTAAACCGATTTTTTAACATCTCCTTTACTCTCTATAGAAATTACCCTTGCTTTTGAAAAAATATATTCCTTTGGAAATACAGAGCAGCTATCTATCACTTTTTTAGGAACACATTGCGCAATGATACTTTTATCCAGTAATGACATTGTTACCATTACTAAAAATAAAAACAATAATTTTTTCATATGTATAGTTTTTAATTTTTTTATGTCTATTTATAAAGTTCTTTTACCTTTTTATTTTACAACTTCTTTTCTAACTAATTCTACTGATGTAATTATTCCATTTACATCTTCCTGCGTTATCTTCACTGAACTTTTACTTTTATCTACTACAACCAGCTCTCCATTTACCTCCGTAGTTTCAGGTTCATGAAATTCCGATTCAACTACGACATTTGAATATTCTTTTTTAATATTTTCAAAACCGATAATCAGATCCGCACAATAAGGGTCGGTTTTATACACAGTTAATATTTTAAGCAGGCTGTCAAGAATGGGTTTTTGTTCTCCGATCCTTTCTACCAGCTCCTGGTTGTTTTTTTCCCTCACCACTTCGCCTGCAATGAATAAACCCTCTAACCATGCACCACAAGCCATCAGAACGCTAAGGCCACTGCGCTTTTGCTGTCTTAAATACTCATCCATGTTATTATAACTGGTGGTACTTATATATAACAGAGAATCCACATTTTTGTTGCTTTTCGCTAAACGTTTTAAAGTAATAAAATCAAAAAATTGCCCAACTTTTATATCATCCGCCAGACCTTTGATCGCATTTAAATAATTAAGCGACGAATATGTCTTTTCATAAATATTAATGTATCCAAGATCCGCGCCATAAATGCCGATTGCCAGTGCCTTCTCACTGTTGGTTGTATAGTTTGAAATTTTTTCTGTTGAATTAAGAATGCTGTTATTATATTCACTGCCTATAGCCTTAATAAGTGCCGACATCTCAACCGGTGATGGAATTGATTGAATAATTTCAGCCATTGCCTCCTCGGATATAGCAGTTGGATCACCCTTTGGAGCATCCATGATCAATGAATCAACACCAAGATCATCCTTCGACTTATCCTTATCTCCACTGCCGCATGAAAACAAAACAGAGGATACAATAACACCTAGGAAAATTCTAAAAAATTTGCCGTTAAAAGCCATAAAATTAAAATTGTTGATCCTTACAAATATACCCCTGAATGGGACGAAATACAAATAATTAGATCCGATTATTCGCCATCCTCAAGATCGAGGTTGTATTTGTTTTTAGGTCCGCGAAATATGCGTTTAATGTTGGTTTTAATTCCAAATGTAACTGCCATCCATTCCGGTGAACCAAGCCTTAATTCTAATTCGGCATAAAAGCCAATAGGGCCAATAGGTTTTTCAAAGCCAACACCAACGTTTAAACAGGGTACAAGGCTTGTAGTATCTGTAGCCGTTTTACTTACAATGATCTTACGGAAAGGTAATTTAGGTTCTGTATCCCTTGTCCAAAGTTCTGCACCTATTCCTTCAAAAATGTAAAACACATCCCAATCGTTGTATTCCTTACGTGCATGCAATACATTAAAATCAAAACTGCGATGTTTACTCGTTACTTTTTTTTCACCATTGTAAGTATAAAAATCAGATGCACAGAGAACCATTTTCCATTTTTGCGAAAATTGTAAATAAGCTCTTGCATTATATCCTCCAATAGTTTTATAAGCCAGTGCCCCTCCCCCTCCTATTGCTACTCTTGAACGTTCGTTAAAGTTAGCTTGTGCAAAGAGTTGATGCGTGCAAATTGCAAGACAGAAAAACAGCAAAATTTGCCTCATTATATCTTAATAATTATTAAGACGTTGATCCGGGCTATAGTTGCCATAGAAACGTTCCTCTAAGTTAATAATTATCAGTTGATAGTAATTCGTTGAGAGTTGTTTGTTGTCAATTGTTGAATCTTTTAACAACTATCAACTGTCAACAAAGAAATTTCTTAATAATTTAGTTAATTTCGCTATATGAAATTCGTTTTTCAACTTATCATATCCACACTCGCCGTATTTGTTTCATCATTATTGCTTCCTGGCGTAGATGTCGACAGCGTGTTTACCGCACTTATTGTGGCAGCAGTACTTGCGTTTTTGAATGCAATATTAAAACCAATTTTAGTGATACTCACGATTCCTATAACCCTGGTAAGCTTTGGTGCGTTTTTATTGGTAATAAACGCAGTAATCATTCTTCTTACTGTAAAAATAGTGGATGGATTTACAGTGAAAAATTTCTGGTGGGCGCTTTTATTTAGTGTTGTACTTTGGGTAACCACTATGATATTCGAGAGTTTTGATAAGGGCAGGAACAAGGAAGATTGAATATTTATATTCCCCTGCTTTTTACTTCTTCCTCCAGCGCTTCATGAATTTTTACCATTCCGTAAGTATCCATTTTACAATAACTCAATAAATTTTCCCGCACTTCCATAATTTTCATCAGGTCAGTTTCATTGTGTAGTTGCTCATAAGCTGTCATTGCTACGCCGCCACTTGCTATTAACAGATCATTGTAATTAATTCCTTTTGCAAGCGCAGGCAATACATTTTTTATTGAATAAGATCCTTTCATAGCGGCATTGTAATACCATCTTTTCTGAAATGGCAGCATCAGGTCTTTTATCCGTGATAATCTTTCATCAATCTCTTTTGAAAAATCGGGGAAATCATTTTTAAGCGCATTTAATATTCCTCTTTCGAACATGGCATTGTAAACTAGAATGTCACCGCGGCCCTTGGTGTCCTCCAATAAACTCAATAAAAATTCTTTGCGTGGATCAGTACCCGCCTGTGCCAGAAACTCTTTATGCTCGGCTTCTGAGTTATATACCGATTTAATATGGAGCGAATATTGAAACGGAATATGTTGATATGGCTTGGTACCTTCGAACAATGGGACAGCGGGCATAAACGTTTCAAAGTCCAAAAAACACAATGGATAAAAAAGTGAATCCAAAAACGCCTTCATGTTTTTCATATCCACAAAAACCTCATTGCTTTTGAATGTTTTTACCTGCAGCTGCGCGGCTTCAGGAAGTGGATAATCTTCGGGTATATCGCTTACCAGTTTATATCCTTTATGAAACATTTCGAACTGATCATTTTTTGAAATACCTGCAACTTCAAAAACCGAATTCTCAGGAACATCATGCCAGCAATAGCCTTTGAAGTCGCATACGTAAGGAGAAAAACAATGCTCGCCAATTGTAACATCCGGTTCTTTTTTCTCACCAATCGCCGACTTTGCCAGCTCTATTTTTTCTTTAATGAAATCAGTATTTGAGATTACTTCATCAATAACACTTGTGATCCTGAATAATTTATCCGGTTCCAGTTTTCCCTTGCGCCTGTAATCTGAATTTATATTTACAATGGAAAAATCTACCAATGGAATGCCGCAGTTAATAATTACAAAGTACTGTAATGAAGCATCAAGAATGTATGTCGGTGAAACCCTTGTTGCACTTTTAACCTCGTAGGCTTTCCAACCGTCATCATGTTTTACCAGCATATCAACAGCAACCAACACCTGCTGAAACTGAAATGCTGCTTCATAAATTATTTTTGTACCTGAGCGAATAAGGTCACGTGTTTTAATTACTGACTCGCTGTATTTAAAATGAGAGGATGGAGTTACATCTTCACCGCCGGGAAATAATCCCCTCGCCACCATTCCGATATCAGTCCCCTTATTAAATATTGCCTGCTGCGAAGAAGATATTGGATCGCGCAGCGAAAATTTATTTTTATACAGATGCAACGATTTAAGGCACTGGCAGGAGCGGACAAATGTAGATTTACTAAGAATATGTTTTTCCATTTTTAACCTTTACCAGTAAAGCTTATCACTTTATTATATCTACTTCTTTTACAAAACTCAAAAATATTTTTCATTTTTTCATCAATTGATCTTTTTTGTTCATTTCTTTTGCTTTGTCCAAAAGAAACGAACCAAACCCGCCCGAACGTACCGCTCGGTACGGGCGTGGGAAAAGGACCCCACAAAACCAACCGTAAACTTGATCTTGTCGCACAATCTATCGCCTCTCAGGCTGATCAATTTACGGTTCGCACTTTTGTGGACATCTGCCCACCATTAAGAACGAAAATCTCTACTATTTAATAATCTGCTCAGCCAATTCTTTAAAATCAATTCCATCAAAATTACCGGAGGTCATCATTAGCAGATTCTTATTGTCCCAGCTTTCGTTTTGCAATAAGCTTTTCAATTCGGCAGAATCTGTAAAAACTTTTATGTTATTCCCGCCAAATGCTTTGCTCACCTGTTCAATGGAAATTGGTTTTAATTTTTTATGTTCTATAGTATGCGGATTAAAATAAACATAAGCTTCATCCGCATTTTCCATACTGTCTTTATAATGTGCTAAAAACTCTTCGTTCAAACTGCTAAAAGTATGTAACTCCATACAGGCAACTAGTTTCCTGTTCGTGAACTGCTGTTTCATAGCGGCAGTGGTCGCTTTTAATTTAGAAGGTGAGTGGGCAAAATCTTTATAAAATGCTGTCTCGTTATTTCTTTTTACCAGTTCCAGCCTGCGTGCCGCGCCCTTAAAAGATCTTATTGCATTGTAAAATTGTTCATCACTTATTTTTAATTCATTACACACCAATCGTGCTCCTTCCAAATTCATCAGGTTATGCTCTCCGAATACCTCCAGTTCAATTTTTCGTTTTTCTTTTATCAATGATGTAATTCCATTGTCGATACTATAAGTTGGAACCGCATATGGTATTTTCTTTATTTTGTTCGTTGATGCCAATGATACATCTTTCACATTACTGTCCGATTCACAATAAACAATACTTCCACCCTCCTCTATCAGGTCGACAAATATTTTAAACTGCTCCACATAATTTTCGAACGTTGGAAAAACATTAATGTGATCCCAGGCAATACCGGTTAAAATAGCAATGTTGGGCTTATACAAATGGAACTTCGGCCGGCGGTCTATCGGCGATGATAAATACTCATCCCCTTCAATTACTGCTATCTTGGATTCTCTGGTCAGCCTTACCATGGTATCAAACCCTTCAAGCTGCGCACCTACTAAATAATCACAATCTATTTTATTTTCTTTCAGTACATGCAATATCATTGCGGTCACCGTAGTTTTTCCATGACTTCCACCAATTACAACTCTTATTTTATCTTTTGTTTGTTCATAAATGTATTCGGGATAAGAATATATTTTAACACCCAATTCTTTCGCTTTTAATAATTCCGGGTTATCGGCACGGGCATGCATTCCTAATATTACGGCATCAAGCTCATTATGAATATTACTTTCATACCATCCCATTTTTGCAGGCAATAGACCATAGGCAGCCAAACGCGTACTGGAAGGCTCAAATATCTCATCATCAGAACCTGTTATAGCAAACCCTTTTTTGTACATAGCAAGCGCCAGGTTGTGCATAGCGCTTCCTCCTATTGCAATGAAATGTACACGCATAACAATATTTTTTACTAATATAATTATAAGTGATATATAAATAAGGGATAGTATCTTTGTAGGGG
>CAZQIC010000067.1:0-24689 GCA_964593555.1 uncultured Bacteroidia bacterium
TTAGTTATATCGTTATTTATTAACAATTTGATTTTTAGAACTCCCCTATACTAATAACAGGATATTAGATAAATTTTTAGAAATATATACCATTCCGTATAATGAAGCTGAGGATATATTCACTGAATTAAAAAAGTGGCTATGGCTATCGGCATATACTTCCGCGACCAATAATAATGCTACACAAGAGGAACAACTTGAGTTAAGAAACAAATCCGTTCCGCAACGATTAACAATGGACATTGTCATCCTAGATGAGATGTGGCACACTTTTATTCTTTTTACAAATGACTATGCCGATTTCTGCAATCAATTTTTTGGCCACTATATTCATCATGGCATAATAACCAAACAAGAATCCGGCAAACAAACACAAGAAAAACACACAATAGATCAAACAACATTTTTACAGGAGTTACAGGAAAATATGAAAAGCTATTATAGCTTTGTATATGATACAATGGGAGATGAAACTTTCACTAAATGGTATTCTTTGTATCCACAAAAATACACCCCGGCATACTTAAACACTGTTTATAAAAAGTGGCAATAAATTAATGCAATCTTTTTACAAGCTACTCACCAACTAAATTGTCATATCCAAATTATTGTTGCTTGAAAACAATAAAGAAGTTTATTTATTGTGATTAACTCTACGGATTAATTATACCCCTTTTACAAAAGCAGCGACCCTGAGTAGAAAAAATTCCGAATTTCAAATATTTTATCGCACTGGTTGTGGCTTAAGTATTCTTCACGCCACCACTTTACTAAAATTGGACGTTTAGCAAAAAATTACAAAATATTCAAATAATTTTATTGTCTTGAAAGGTTATTTTATAATACATAAAAATGCAAATAATACAATAAAAATAAGATAAATATATCATTTTGAAAAGTTATTTTTAATAAGTATAGGTAGTGCAAAATATTACATGGAAGTACCTTTACATCATGAAACTAAAAACGTATACAATACATAAAAAAAGAGTTGACGCTGCTGACATTTTAATATTCAGAAATAATAAATAACCAATATATGTTTCAACCTGTAATTAACTAAGAGCTAAGACTTAAATAACAAACACACCGGTTGCCGAAAAGGTGAATAAAGAGTAGGCAAAATAAGCATTGAAAATGAAAAATAAGAAATTAAAATTAACAGAAATCGAAGTTTCGAGTTTTACTACAATTGCAAACAAGGAAGAGAAACAAACAATCATTGGAGCAAGCATAAGTAATTCAACAGTGGGTCGTCCGACTGGAGGATGGAATTGCGTTAAAGAAAATGTCAGAGACTATTGGTACTGGGTAACACAGACATAAATACAAAAATGTTAATGAACAAACATTAAAACTGGAAGAATTAACCATTAAAAAAATAAAACATGAAAAATAATAAACTTAATTTAGAAGAATTATCAGTATATAGCTTTGTTACCGAATTAAAGGGAAAAGAAAGTGCAACCGTAGAGGGTGGTGCAACACCTACTGCTGCTACTACTATAATTGGCACACCTTTATCTCTTATAGCTTCCGTCCTTGTTAGTGCAATTATAGATGTTAAAAGGGATCAATTGGAACTGGATGCTAAAATTCGCAGTCAAGCGATGGGACGGAATTGTCCAATACCAACTATTGGCAGTGATAATGTCACACCAACAGTAACTTGTACTGTTACTCACGTACCAAATTCAATTTGTGTAGGAGCATAATATTTACATTAGATAGCACAAGACATCTCACATAACTCAACAACAACTCCAAAAAAATTGGAGTTGTTGTTGAGTTAATTTATATAAATGTGGGTTCTATTATGAGTAGTCTTCAACCGCCTCTACTTCTCCAATTCCTTCGTCACATCCTTCGCCTCTTCCTTTACCTCATTTACACTTTGCTGTATCTCGCGCTGAATTCCGCTCGTGGCATCTTTAAACTCACGTATTCCCTTACCCAGGCCTTTGGCTAATTCTGGTATTCTTTTAGAACCAAAGAATAACAAAACAACAAACACTACAAGAAACACCTCACCACCACCCAGGTTATCTAAAAATAAAAGTACGTTTAAAAGCATGCAGTAGTTGTAGATTTTATCTTACAAAAAAGGCGGTTAAAACCGCCCTTTTTATTAGCATTTTATTTTGCGGGCTCCTTTTCTCTTTCGAAATCAATAACAATAGGTGTTGAAATACACAATGAAGAATATGTACCAATAACCCTTCCTATTAATAGCGCGAAGATAAAGCCTCGTATTGTTTCACCACCAAAAATAAATATTACGATCAACACAAATAATATGGTAAGTGAAGTATTAATAGTACGACTTAATGTACTGTTAAGTGCATAGTTAATGATCGTAGTTCTTTCTTTCCCTTGCATATCGGTCCTGTTGCTCTTACTCAAATACTCTCTTATCCTGTCAAACACAATTACCGACTCAGTCATGGTATAACCCATTACCGTTAATATCGCAGCAATGAAGTGCTGGTCAATCTCGAGTGAGAAAGGTAATACACCATCAAATATAGTATAGAATGAAAGTACAATTAATACGTCGTGGAACAATGCCACAACAGAGCCTAAACCAAACGTCCATTTTTTGAATCGGATGAATATATAAAGGAACATCACAAGACAAGAGAACAACACAGCCCAGATCGCGGAAATTTTAATATCCCTTGAAATGGTCTCTCCTACCTTTTGAGAACTCACTTTTTCGTAAGGAACTTTAAGGTTATTCAAGCCTTCAATTAATTTCATTTCTACCTTACTCTCAGCGCTATCACTGTTATCCTCAATAAGATAAGTAGTTGTTATTTTTTGCTGGGTACTCTCTCCATAAGTTTTTACTTCGGGAGCAGTTCCGAAACTTTTTGTCAGAGCCGCTTTTACCTTATCGGTATTTTGGGTTTCATCAAACCTAACTACATATGAACGGCCCCCTTTAAAATCAACACCGAGATTGAATCCGCCATTCTTAACATAGAAAAATGCACCGGTAGCAATGATCAACGCAGAGAGAATGTAATACAGTTTTCTTTTCCCCACGAAATCTATATTAATGTTCTTAAATAAATTATCGGTAAGCTTTGTAGAGAAAGTTATCGTCTTGTTCTTTGCTAACCAATTATCAAATATTATCCGGGTAATAAATATTGCACTGAATAACGAAGTGATAATACCGATCATCAATGTTGTTGCAAAACCCTGAATAGGGCCGGTACCAAAAGCATACAAGATGGCTCCAAGAATAAACAAGGTTATATTAGAGTCAAGGATTGACGACATCGCATTTTTAAATCCTTCTTTTATCGCCACCAACTGACCTTTACCTTCTGCAAGCTCCTCCCTTATCCTTTCGAATATAAGAATGTTAGCATCCACCGAAAGACCTATAGTAAGCACGATACCAGCAATACCAGGCAATGTTAATACTGCGCTCATAGAAGCAAGCACACCCATTACAAAAAACACGTTTGCAAACAGCGCGATATCTGCAACCCAACCTGCTTTGCTGTAATAGAATCCCATGAACAGGAACACCACCAACAACGCAATTACAAACGACATTAAACCATTTTTAACTGCCTCTTCTCCTAGCGTTGGCCCAACAACAGTTTCTTCAACGATACGCGCCGGTGCCGGAAGTTTACCTGCACGTAAAATATTTACTAAGTCATTCGCTTCTTTAGGACTAAACTGTCCGGTGATGGAGGATGTTCCGTTTGGAATTTCCCCCTGAACTGTTGGATATGAATACACTTTATCATCCAATACAATGGAAATTGATTTACCAATATTATCAGCCGTTAATCTTTTCCATATCTGCGCAGCTTCAGGTTTCATAGTCATTGTTAAGCCTTGCCCTCCACCTTGGTAATCGTCTGTTTTCCTTGCATCTGCAATAATATCTCCTTCAAGCGGCGATTTACCATCACGCGTAGTAACTTTTATAGCGATCAACTCTACTATTGATCCATCAGAATCTTTAACTGGTTTGAATCCCCATAAAAATTTCATCCTGTTTGGGAAAACATTGCGGATCTTTTTGTCATTAAAAATTTTATTAACCTTGGCAGTATCAGCAACATTCACATAACCAATTACTGGTCCGGGACTTGTCATATAACCTTTTTCTGTTTGATATAGAGCAGGCCTCAACAACATAAACAAAGGATTTTCCTTTCTTGCTTTTGCAAGAGAGGAGGTGTCGCCATCTGCAGCAGCTCCGCTTAACTTGCCACCTGTACTGTCAGTCTTAGCACCAGCAAGTGATGTCAACGATGTGGAATCATCCTTTGCCACTGCTAATAAAGAATTAGTTTTTGCTGATGATGAATCGCTTGACGCAATAACAGCGCCTGTGCTGTCTTTCATCATCTTAGTAGAATCCGACATTGTATTACTTTCTGCAAGACGTTTATTTGCAGCCTCAAGCATTGGATATATCTCAGAGTTTTCATATGTCTCCCAGAATTCCAGGTTAGCCGTACTCTGTATAAGTTTTCTCACCCTTTCCTTATCAGTTACACCAGGTAATTCAACCAATATTCTTCCTGATCCTGAAAGTTTTTGAATGCTTGGCTGTGTTACACCAAATTTATCGATACGTGCACGTAAAGTGTTTTCTGCTGTTTGAACAGACTCTTCAACTCTTTCTCTAAGCAATTCCAATACTTTATCATCAGGAGTATTAAAATCTATTTTACCTTTTAACTCCAGCGTTTGAAACAACGGCGCTAATTTTCCTGTTGGGTTTATTTTTTTGTATGCATCTCCAAATAACGTTACATAGTCTTTGTTATCTGTTTTCTGCTTCTCAGTTGCCATTTCAATGGCTTTGTTAAACTTCTCATCCGGGTTGTTATTGGATAAGCCTTTTAAAATTTCCGAAACAGATAACTCAAGAGTTACGTTCATACCTCCTTTTAAGTCGAGGCCTTTGTTGATCTCCCTTTCCAAACATTCTTCGAGAGTATACGAGGTAATGAAGAGGTTATAAACCGGTTTCTTCATCAAAGAGTCTAGATAATATGTTACTGCTTTTGCAGAGACGGAATCTTTATAAAATCTTTCCATCTGCGCATTTCCCGAACTGTATTTTTGGGTATTCTCAACAACACTTGGCGAACCTATAAATTCATCGGCGAAGGTTGAGGCATCCTCTCTCACCGTATAAGTTACGTAAGTAAATGTCATGTAATAAAAACATATGAGCGCAAGTACTATCGCAAATAGTTTAATTGGTCCTTTATTTTGCATATTGTGATTTAATTAAATCGTTGTTGTTCGATGAAGGCTTTTGCACCACATCATTCCCCCTTAAAAAGGGAGTGCAAACCTATACAAAATCATTGTTTTATCAAAATAAAGCCTCCTTTTAATAAGAAGACTTCCAAGAATTGATGGGGTTTTATTGGTTTATTTCTCACCATTTGAGTATTTTTAATAATTATGCGCTTTTTACTTGCATTTTTGCTCTTTTCAACCTCCGTTTTTAGCCAACCCTGGCTAACAAAGGTGGATAGTATTGAGGTATATGAATCAGCAACAAAACTAAATTACCCTTGGGCAGGCGGATTAAACTTTTGTCAATTCTCACAAATTGACCTTAACCAGGATGGAATAAAAGACTTATTTATTTTTGACAGAACCGGGAACCGCATTTCAACATTTATAAATAATGGTACCGCGGGAGTTACCGATTATGTGCATGCATCCGAATATCAAAACAAATTTCCGGCATTAAATCAATGGGCAGTATTGGTAGATTATAACTGCGATGGCAAGGAAGATATTTTCACTTATAGTTCGGGAGGTTTTTCGGCTTACAAAAACATATCTACACTGGCTACCGGCTTACAATTTACATTGGTAAAAAGCACAGTTAAGTCGTATCAGTTTAGTGCAACATTTAATTTATATGTTAGCCCGGTTGATATGCCCGCATTTATTGATGTTGATAATGATGGAGATATTGATGTTTTGACCTATCATCCTTTAGGCACAATCGTTGAGTATCATAAAAATCTATCTAAAGAAACATATGGGAATTGCGACAGCTTAAAATTCAGAATGCAAAACCAATGTTTCGGATATTTTTCCGAAAATTCTTTTACCAATTCACTTACTTTAGATGACACCTGTTCGCCAAATGTTATAGGTCCCGAATCTACTGGCAGCCAACCTCCGGTTTCTCCTCAGCATGCGGGCTCATCTGTGTTTGCATTTGATAAAGATGGTGATGGAGATAAGGAATTAGCGATAGGCGACATCTCTTATAAGAATATGATCCTGGTAACAAACGGTGGAACACCCACTGCAAACAAAATGATCGCGCAGGACCCGGCTTTCCCTTCTAATACCACACCAATAGACATTAGTATTTTTCCTGCTGCATATTATGTAGATATAGATAACGATGGAAAAAAAGATTTGCTCGTAAGTCCAAATGCCGGAAACACCTCTGAAAATTTTAATAGCGTGTGGCTTTATACAAACAGCGGCACAACTAATTCGCCCGTATTTAATTATCAGCAAAAAAACTTTTTGCAAAAAGATATGATCGAAGCGGGCGAAGGAAATTATCCCGTATTTTTCGATTACAATAAAGATGGAAAACTGGATCTTGTTATAGGCAACTACGGATACTTTATTGTAGCCGGCGGATATGACTCAAAATTATCTTTGTATGAAAACATTGGTACCGCAACAGTTCCAAAATTTTCACTTATTACAAGAGACTATTCTAACCTAACTTCTTCATTTACTGTAACGGATGGTCTTGTACCAACATTCGGCGATCTTGATAGTGATGGAGATAAAGACATGGTACTTGGAGACTTTGATGGCAAAGTACATTACCTTATTGATACAGCAACCGGAACAAATCCGGCGAGTTTTATTGTTTCTCAAATTAACTTAGGAAATATTGATGTTGGCCAGGTAGCAACGCCGCAACTAATAGATGTTAACCGCGATAGCAAACTCGACCTTATCATTGGAGAACAGGGCGGTAATGTAAATTATTTTGAGAACACAGGAACAGTGAATGTTCCCGCCTTTTCTTCAACTGCTACAGCGGCTAATTTTGGAGGAGTGAAAGTAAATCACCAGGGATTTATAACCGGATTTAGTGCGCCATTTATGTTTGATGTTGCAGGTTCCTACAAAATGATAGTAGGGTCGGAAGATGGATATTTATTTATGTATGATAGTATTGACGGAAACCTTACCGGAAATTTTAAGAGACTGGACACGATGTACTTAAATATTTACGAAGGGTACCGCACAGCACCATTTGGCGCCGATATAAATAACGACACATATATCGATATGGTGATTGGCAATTATTCCGGCGGGACAAGTCTTTACCTCGGAAACCAGGGCCCGAGTTCAATAAAAGAAAACAATGCATTTGCACCGGCATTTATTGTTTACCCCAATCCGGCAACTGATAATATTACTTTAGAAATAATAAGTGAACGCGGGAAATCAAATACGGTTTCAATAGTTAATATAATCGGGCAGCCCGTTTTCTCTGGCACATTCACCGGCCCTTCTAATATCTCCATTCCAACTCATCAACTCGCGAAGGGAATGTATTTTATTGTTTTAGATAACAGACAACGAGCATCCACTCAAAAACTGTTGATTGAGTAAATTTTATCCCGATGTGCTTCGCTCTCGGGATGTGATAGTATAACGCTCACCATGCCACTGGGCATGATTTCGCTAACACTATCATCATTTTGATCTGAAATAAATAATTAGATCTGTTCCAATTATTGTAGTCACCCCCAACTCTCTGAGCATAGTAACAATTTGTCCTCTGTGGTAAGTGCCGTGATTCATACAATGCATGATCATCTCTGCATGAGTATTTGAATGTTGTGTTCCTCTTGAATCCTTGTATTCTGCAATTTGATTTAAAAAATTATCGCCTTGACATTTTACATACCTGTAAAATGCTTCTGATGTTTTTAAAAAATCATCAATGGCAGGATCAACAAACTGTGCAGATGGCGGCCAGTTCACCAGTTCTTTTTTTAATCTTGCCATCCAGACCAGTTCTGCATCCCATATATGATGAACAGTTTTTCTCAATGAAGAGAAGCTGCTTTTTACTTCCGCATCTAACAAGGATTTGTCAATAGAAGTTAACATCTCCGCTGTCCTTTTGTTAGCCCAGAGATTGTAGTCTATGTAATTATCAATTAAATTTTTCATGCTTAGCCTTTTTACGAATTACGAATATATACGAATTTACAAATCATTGTCTCAATGACTATTCGTATCATTCGTATTTTATTAGTAGAGATCCGTAATTCGCAGAAAACTAATCCCAGCCACTCGCAAGAACATCTGCAAGGTGCATTACTTTAAGATCAATATTTTTTTTCTTTATGTAACCCTCCATGTGCATGAGACAGGAACTGTCTGTAGAGATCATATATTTTGCACCGGTCTCGATAGCATTCTGAACTTTTTGTTCACCCATACTCACCGCAATAGGCTCAAACTTAACAGAGAAAGATCCTCCAAACCCACAGCATGTATCTGTATCTTTCATTTCACGAATCTCCAAACCTCTTACTTTTTCCAAGAGCACACGAGGCTCATGTTTTATTCCGTATTCCCGCAACCCGGCGCATGAATCATGATATGTAGCAACGCCATCAAGACTTGCTCCAATATCAGTTATCTTCAATACGTTCACCAGGAAATCTGAAAATTCAAAAATATTTTTTTGTACGTTTTTTAATTCATTATGCAAAACCGAATTATGAAACATTTCGGGATAATAATTTTTTATCATTCCCACACAGGAAGCCGAAGGAGAAACTATATAACGATCATTCTGAAATTCTTTAATGAACTTCTCACCCACTTCTCTTGCTTCTGCCCAATAACCGGCATTAAAAGCAGGCTGCCCGCAACATGTCTGTTCAGGATTATAATTAACTGCACACCCAACTTTTTCCAACACCTTCACCATATTAAAACCGGCTTCGGGGTATAACTGGTCAATAAAACAGGGGATAAAAATATCTACGATCATATTGTTACAAAATACGAATTTTTACGAATGTACGAATTACCATTTTCGGAAATACAAATCAAAACAAATATACGTATTGAAATTATATTTTATCCACAGCTTTATCCCTAGGTATTCTTTGTAACATTAAAAAACCAACGACAAAAAATGACACCAACGCAATTATCGGTGTTCGCAGCGTAGGGCTTACCTCATTTATAAGCCCATAAATTAGCATACCTAATACTATACTGAGCTTCTCGCAAACATCGTAAAAACTAAAGTAAGAGGAATGATCCTGCGTCTCGGGCAGCATTTTTGAATATGTGGATCGTGAAAGAGATTGTATGCCTCCCATCACCAAACCTACAAAGGCAGCTGCTATATAAAAATGTGTAGGTGTATAAACAAAAGCATAGGTGCAAAAGCAAATCAATGACCAAAGCATTGTTGCTGTTTTTAGCGTAAACAAATTTCCTCTTAATTTTGAAACATAGGAGAATAAATGAGCGCCCGCAATAGCAACAAACTGAATGATTAAAATTACAGTGATCAATTGCCCGGTTTCCATTGTTTTTCCTAGGACATCTTTTATTTCATGCGAGGCAAAATGAGTGGCAACCAACATAACGGTTTGAACACCCATACTATAAATAAAAAATGCCGTTAAAAAGCGTTTCAATTTTTTATTGGGCTTAAGATCTTTCCAAACTTTTTTTAATTCACTATACCCCTTCGCGAAACGATTGCCTTCAGGTTTTTTATTGTAAACATTACTTGGCAAATACTTAAATGTGATCTGCGAAAAACCTAACCACCAAACACCAACCAGGATAAATGACAACCTAGTCATGAATGATTCTGCATCCTTTTTTTCCCAGCCCCCCAATCCAAACCATTCATATTTCTGAATAAGAACTAAACAAATAATAAGTAATATAGAACTCCCCCAATATCCTCTCGCAAAACCTTTTGCACTCACTTTATCCTGATCTTCCGGCTCAACAATCTCAGGTAAATAGGAATTATAAAACACCAGGCTGCCCGAATAACCCATGCAGGCAAGTACGACAAGAATAATTCCATAACCTAAAACATCACCCTTAAAAAAGTACATCAGCAAACAGGAAGTCGCTCCGAGATAACAAAAAAACCGCATGAATTTTTTCTTACTGCCGCCATAATCCGCAATTCCTGATAGCACAGGTACTATTGCTGCTACCAATAAAAAAGAAAATGCAATTGCGAAATCATACAACGTGGTATTCTTCATTGTCATTCCTAAAAACTCTACCGTGTCTTTAATTACGTTGCCTTTATCGTCTTTAATTGTGGTAATGGCATTGAAATAAATAGGAAATATAGTGGCGGTAATTACCAGGTTATATACCGAGTTGGCCAGGTCATAAGTTGTCCAGGCGCTGATGATTTTTTTATTTCCTTTTTCCATTTGTTGACTCTAATTTATACCTCAAAGAGTAATTATAAGAATGGACAGAGAATACTTTTAACATATTTATAAACATTCAACTATTGGATAAAGGGAGTATTTTTGTTAAATGATCCGATTCCTTCTATCGAAAAAATTCATTTTTACATCCGTGTTTATTGCGGCATTCTGTTTATTTGCATTATGGTATTCGAATAAAACAATAATTAATTCTTCTAAAGACAAATGCTACAGAGACATTTCTAAAGTACCATACAATAGAGTCGGATTGCTTTTAGGCACTTCAAAACACACAGGCAAAGGAAGTATCAACCAATATTTTAAATACCGAATAGAAGCCGCTACTGAACTTTTTAAAGCAAATAAAATTTCATACATAATTATCAGTGGCGACAATAGCGTTAAAGGTTATGACGAACCAACTGACATGAAACATGAATTGATAAAAAACGGAATTGATTCAACACGAATATTCCTGGACTATGCCGGGTTCAGAACATTCGATAGTATGGTACGATCAAAAGAAATTTTCGGACAGGATTCCCTCACCATCATTTCACAACAATTTCATAATGAACGCGCCATTTACATTGCTGAAAAATTAGGAATAAAAGCAATTGGATATAATGCTAAAAATGTAGGGAAGTCGTACGGCTTCAAAACCCAGGTACGAGAATACTTCGCAAGAGTAAAAGTAATTATAGATTTTACTATCGGAACGAAACCGAAATTTTTAGGAGAGAAAATTGAAGTAAAATAACTACCTACGCAACTATTTTCTTTGTAGTCTCTTTAACAGAAGATATCATTTGGATAAAATCGTCGAACAAATATCTTGCATCAAGAGGCCCAGGTGAAGCTTCAGGGTGATACTGAACAGAAAAAACTTTTTTGTCTTTTATTCTCAACCCCTCAATGGTCTTATCATTAAGGTTGATGTGAGTGATCTCAACGTTGTTATTCTTTTTAATATCCTCTGCACTCACCGCAAATCCGTGGTTCTGCGACGTGATCTCACTTTTTCCGGTAACCAAATTTTTAACCGGGTGATTAATTCCCCTGTGGCCCTTATGCATTTTGTAAGTACTTAAACCACATGCTTCAGCAATTAACTGATGACCTAAACATATTCCAAACACAGGAGTGTTCCCTCCTATTATCTCCTTCACCAATGCTATTTCGTCTTTCATTACTCCGGGATCTCCGGGGCCATTTGATATCATAAACCCATCAGGATTCCACGCTTTCATTTCACTTAAACTCGTTTTCATTGGAAAAACCTGAAGGTAACAATCCCTTTCAGCGAGACAGCGCAAAATATTTTTCTTTGCTCCAAAATCTATAACAGCCACACGATATTTAGCATTAGCATCGCCCATAAAATACGGTTTGGTAGTACTCACCTTCGAGGAAAGTTCAAGTCCCTCCATTGAAGGAACTTTTGCCAATATTTTTTTCAATTTTTCAACATCCAACTCTTCTGAAGATATGACCGCATTCATTGCTCCTTTACTCCTGATATATCTCACCAAAGCGCGGGTATCAACATCAGAAATAGCAACCATGTTCTGCCTCAAAAAATAATCCTGAATAGATTCCGCAGCGGCCTTCCTGGAAAATCCATCATTGAACTTTTTACAAACCAAGCCAGCAATTTTTATACTATCCGACTCCACTTCATCCTTATGAATTCCGTAATTACCTATATGCACATTTGTGGCTACAAGTATTTGACCATAGTAGGAAGGATCAGTAAAAATCTCCTGGTATCCAGTCATACCGGTATTAAAACAAATTTCACCAGTGGTAGTACCTATTTTCCCGGCAGCCTTACCATAAAAAGCCTTACCATCTTCCAAAAGCAAAATTGCTTGTTTCTTCGCCTGATATTTCATTCTAATTGGATATTTTACAAGATTGATCTAAAAAAAAAGGATAAAGTAAAAATACTTTATCCTTCGTTTAGGTTTTAAAAACTTTTTAGTAATTTATTCACTTTTGTTTTCTTCCGCTTTTTGTTCGTTGGTACTATCGTTTTCAGAAGCTCCTGCCTCAGCCTTTGGAGATGTTTTTTTACGGCTTCTTCTTGTTGTAGGTGCTTTTTCTTTACCTGCTACACCTTTACCCTTAGCATAAGTATCGTTAAAGTCAACCAGTTCGATAAAACACATATCTGCGTTATCACCTAAACGGTTACCAGTCTTCAATATTCTGGTATACCCACCCGGCCTGTCAGCTATTTTACCTGAAATATCTCTGAAAAGAGTTGATACCGCCTTTTTATCTTTAAGGTAACTGAAAACAAGTCTTCTTGAACTTGTTGAGTCAACTTTAGATTTCGTAAGCAATGGCTCAATATACACCCTCAGCGCTTTAGCTTTAGCTATAGTAGTATTGATCCTTTTGTGCATTATCAGTGATGATGCCATGTTAGCCATCATCGACTTACGATGAGCAGATTTTCTGCCTAAATTATTTACTTTATTCCCGTGCCTCATTTCGTATTAGTATTGAGATCTTAGATATGAGATGTGAGAGCTGTCCTCTCAATACTCATTTCTCAAATCTATTTTTATTCTTTATCCAATTTATATTTTGCAAGGTTCATTCCAAAAGAAAGTCCTTTTGATATAACCAACTCCTCTAACTCTGTTAATGATTTCTTACCAAAGTTACGGAATTTCAATAGATCATTTTTATTGAAAGAAACAAGATCTGCCAAAGACTCAACATCAGCTGCTTTTAAGCAATTAAGTGCTCTAACAGAAAGGTCCATATCAACCAGTTTAGTTTTCAATAACTGGCGCATGTGTAATGATGTTTCATCAAACTCTTCAGTTGCTGCTTTTTCTTCAGCATCCAATGTAATTTTCTCATCAGAGAATAACATAAAATGGTGAATCAATATTTTCGCCGCTTCTTTCAACGCTTCTTTAGGATGAATAGATCCATCTGTAGCAAGGTCCACGACTAATTTTTCGTAATCCGTTTTTTGCTCAACACGATAATTCTCAATGCTGAATTTTACATTTTTTACAGGAGTAAAAATAGCGTCAATTGGTATGATACCATGAGCGCCGTTTACCGGTTTGTTTTCTTCTGCAGGAACATAACCTCTTCCTTTATCAATAGTAAGCTCCATTTTAAGTTTAATATTTGGTTCCATGTTACAAATAACATGATCAGGGTTTAATACCTGGAAACCAGAAGTAAATTTGCCTATATCACCTGCCGTGAAAGTATTTTTTCCTGTAACAGTTACAGTAACTTTTTCATTTTCTGTAACATCAATTTGTCTTTTAAAACGAACCTGTTTCATGTTAAGGATGATCTCAGTAACATCTTCGATAACTCCCTTAACAGTAGAAAACTCATGATCTACTCCTTCTATTTTAACAGAAGTCACAGCATGTCCTTCCAACGATGAAAGTAATATTCTTCTTAACGCGTTACCGATAGTTATTCCGTAACCTGGTTCCAACGGACGAAATTCAAACTGTCCCTCCGTTTCGTTGGAGTTGATCATGATAACTTTATCTGGTTTTTGAAACGCTAATATTGCCATAGTATATGTTGTTTTAAATTGTACGTTATTATTTAGAATATAACTCGACTATTAATTGTTCCTTGATGTTTTCTGGGATCTGAACTCTTTCAGGAGCAGAAATAAATTTTCCGGCCATTTTAGTTCTGTCAAATTCTATCCAGGGAAACTGGTTAGCTGACGAAGCAATTGAATTAGTTATTGCTTCTAATACTTTTGCTTTTTCTCTCACCTCAATAGTATCTCCAGGCTTTAAACTGTAAGAAGGTATATTTACAATAGTACCGTTCACCATAATGTGTTTGTGAGAAACGAACTGACGAGCAGCACGTCTTGTTGGTGCAATGCCCATTCTGTAGATTACGTTATCTAAACGTGATTCCATTAACTGAAGCAATACCTCACCCGTAATTCCTTTTGCACGAGAAGCTCTATCGAAAGTTTTCGCAAACTGACGCTCTAACAATCCGTATATGTATTTCACTTTTTGTTTTTCCTGCAACTGAACAGAATACTCGGATTGCTTTCCTCTTTTCTTACTTAAACCGTGCATCCCCGGAGGATAGTTCTTTTTTTCTAACGCTTTATCAGGACCAAAAATAGGCTCTCTGAACCTTCTTGCAATTTTGGACCGTGGACCTGTATATCTAGCCATTTTTTATTATATTTTTCTTACGCTTATTTATTTATTAAACCCTTCTTCTTTTTGGAGGTCTGCAACCATTGTGCGGCATTGGAGTCATATCAACAATCTCAGTAACTTCAATACCAAGTGTTGACAATGTTCTCATTGCAGATTCTCTACCCGCTCCAGGACCTTTTACATAAACTTTAACTTTTCTAAGTCCAAGATCGAATGCTACTTTCCCGCAGTCGTTAGCAGCCATTTGCGCAGCATATGGAGTATTTTTCTTTGAGCCTCTGAAACCCATTTTACCGGCACTTGACCAGGAAATTACCTGTCCGCCATTGTTAGTAAGGGAAATAATGATGTTGTTGAATGTAGCGTTAATGTGCGCTTGTCCAACAGCTTCTACCTTTACTACTCTTTTCTTTGAAGGGGCCTTTGCAGCAGCGCCTGTTTGTTGTGGTTTAGTAGCCATCTATCTATTAATTACTATTTAGTTACTTTTTTCTTGTTAGCAATAGTCTTTCTCTTACCTTTTCTTGTACGAGCATTGTTTTTTGTAGTTTGTCCACGAACAGGCAAGCCTAATCTGTGTCTCATACCACGGTAAGAACCAATGTCAACCAAACGTTTAATGTTCAATTGAGTTTCAGAACGAAGAGCACCTTCAGTTTTGATTTTCTCACTGATGATGGTACGGATCTTACTTAAATGATCATCGTTCCAATCCTGAACTTTTATATCCCAGTCAACACCGGCTTCAGTTAATATTTTTTGAGCGGAGCTTCTTCCGATACCGTAGATATAGGTGAGTCCAATTTCTCCTCTTTTGTTCTTAGGTAAATCTATACCAGCAATCCTAGCCATTCTATTATATGGTTTATTGGTTTATACGTTTTTATTTTTGTCTTTGCTTAAACTTTGGGGTCTTCTTATTGATAACATATAAGCGACCTTTTCTACGCACGATCTTACAATCTGCGCTTCTTTTTTTTATTGATGTTCTAACTTTCATACTACTTAGATTTGAGATCTGAGATTTTAGATCTGAGATTTTTCTAATACCTCACATCTGATTTCTCATATCTATTTTTTATTTATATCTGTATGCAATTCTTCCTTTTGTTAAATCATAGGGAGACATTTCAATTCTTACTTTATCTCCCGGCAAAATTTTAATATAATTCATCCTCATTTTTCCTGAAATATGGGCAATGATTATATGTCCATTTTCCAACTCTACACGAAACATTGCGTTTGACAATGCTTCCACTATTGTTCCATCCTGCTCTATTGATGCTTGTTTTGCCATCTATATTTTATACTAAACTTTTACCCTCTTTCTGTTTTAATACTTCTTCGATCCATTTAAACGAAGAGAGAATATCTGCCTTACCTGCTGCAACCGCTATTGTATGCTCAAAATGCGCAGATGCCATTTTATCAACTGTTGTAATTGTCCACCCATCGCTCTCCTGCCTCACATTTTTTTTACCAATGTTTATCATTGGTTCAATCGCTATCACAATTCCTTCAGCCAATTTAGGACCAACGCCTTTTCTTCCAAAATTAGGTACTTCCGGTGCCTCATGAAGTTCTTTTCCAACTCCATGCCCAACCAACTCCCTCACCACTGAAAAACCATTTCCTTCTGCATAACTCTGCACCGCTTCTCCTATGTCACCAACCCTCTTTCCAACAACTGCCATCTCGATACCTTTATATAAACAATCGTAGGTGACCTGCAGCAATTTTTTCTTAGCGTCGTCAATCTCACCTACTGCAAATGTATATGCTGAATCTCCGTAGTAATCATTCATTAAAACTCCACAATCAACAGATACAATATCACCTTCTTTCAATTCGTATTTTCCTGGTATACCATGCACAACCTGTTCATTAACAGAAATGCAAAGTGCATTAGGAAAACCGTTATAACCTTTGAAAGCCGGCTTTGCTTTATTATCGTTTATAAACTCATCGGCAATTTTATCAATTGCCAGTGTGCTTATTCCGGGCCTAATTACTTTAGCAACCTCTGCTAAAGCTTTTCCAACAAGTAAAGAACTTATACGTATTAACTCAATTTCCTCTTTAGTCTTATAATACAACATTGGTATTCATTAATAACCAGATGCCATACTCATTGAAGACCTTCCTTTAATACGACCCGATTTCATCAAGCCATCGTAATGACGCATCAATAAATGACTTTCAATTTGTTGAAGTGTATCCAACACAACCCCAACCAAAATAAGCAATGATGTTCCACCATAAAAAGATGCAAACTCCTCTGATATATTCATCTTCACTGCAAATGCAGGAAGAATTGCAACAGCAGCTAAAAATATGGATCCTGGTAAAGTTATTTTTGACATCACAGAATCTAAAAATTCAGCTGTCTTTTTTCCCGGTTTTATCCCTGGCACAAAACCTCCGTTACGTTTCATATCCTCTGCCATTTGGTTAGGATTTACAGTAATTGCCGTATAGAAATAAGTGAATATGATAATCAACAATGCGAAAACAAAATTATACCAAAAACCGTAGTGATTATTGAACGTCGAGAACAAACCCGAAATAGATTCAGACCCTGCCATTGTTGCGACAGTATATGGAATAATCATTATTGCCTGAGCAAATATGATAGGCATAACACCAGCAGCATTTACTTTTAGAGGAATGTACTGTCTAACTCCGCCGTATTGTTTATTACCTACAATTTTTTTAGCGAACTGAACTGGCACCCTTCTTGTTCCCTGCACTAACAAAATTGATCCGATTATTATGAAAACCAGTAGCACCAATTCTACTAAAAGTGCAATTAATCCACCACCATCTCCACCTACTCTTGATGCAAATTCAGAGAAGAACGCAAAAGGTAAACGAGCAATAATTCCCACCATGATGATTAAAGAGATTCCGTTACCTATTCCTTTATCCGTAATTCTTTCACCGATCCACATAATAAACATTGTTCCTGTAACTAATATTAATACAGATGTAAACCACCATGATGTTCCGGTATCTGCAACAACGCCTGCTTTATTTGTAACCTGAGTTGCCAAATATCCAGGAGCCTGGAAAACAGTTATTATAACAGTTAAGAAACGTGTATACTGATTTATTTTTTTCCTTCCGCTCTCACCCTCCTTTTGCATTTTCTGGAAATATGGAATTGCCATACCCAACAGTTGCACAACGATAGAAGCAGAAATGTATGGCATTATACCCAATGCAAAAACAGAAGCCCTTGAGAAAGCGCCGCCTGCAAAGATATTAATAAGTGCTACTATACCTTCCTGATTAGAGCTTGCCTTTTCCAATGCTCCGGAATTAACACCAGGCAATACAACGTATGAACCTAGGCGGTATATAAGCAACAACCCTAATGTTGTAAGAATACGGAACCTGAGATCCTCAATTTTCCAAATATTCCTAAGTGTATTTACTAAGCTTTTCATCTACTATATTGTTACTGCGGTTCCACCTGCAGATTCTATTGCTTTTTTTGCTGTATCAGAAAATGCGTGAGCTTTCACCTCTATTTTAGATTTGAATTCACCTCTTCCTAATATTTTAACCTTATCATTTTTAGACGCTAATCCATTTGTGATCAACATTTCAAAATCGATAGATTTTACTTTTTTATTGTCAACTAATTTCTGAATAGCATCTAAGTTAATTCCGCGGAATTCTCTTCTGAATGGATTTTTAAAACCAAACTTAGGAATCCTTCTTTGAAGCGGCATTTGACCACCTTCAAATCCTTTTTTCGCAGAATAACCAGATCTTGATTGAGCTCCTTTGTGACCTCTTGTAGAAGTTCCACCTTTACCCGATCCTTGTCCTCTTCCTTTCCTGGTGTTGGTCTTTACAGATCCTCTAGCAGGTGATAAATTCGTTAGATTCATTTCTATACTTTTAAAATCTTTTATGCCTCTATTATAGAGAGTAAATGTTTAACCCTATTAATCATACCAACAACCTGTGGTGTCGCTTCTTTTTCTAAAGTTTGGTTCATTCTAGTAAAACCAAGCGCTCTCAACGTCCTCTTTTGAACTTCAGGTCTGTCGATACCGCTTTTAACTTGTTTGATTCTGATTTTTGCCATTGTACAATTATAAATTCTTATCCGTTAAAAACTTTATCCATAGAAACACCTCTGTGCTGCGCAATAGTAGCAGCGTCACGCATTTTAGTAAGTGCATCAATTGTTGCTTTCACAACATTGTGTGGGTTTGAAGAACCTTTTGATTTAGCCAATACATCGGTAACACCAACGCTCTCTAATACTGCACGCATTGCACCACCAGCGATAACACCGGTTCCATGCGCTGCAGGCTTCAAGAATACTCTTGAACCACTGTATTTACCATATTGTTCGTGCGGAACAGTTCCTTTAACAACAGCAACTTTGATAAGGTTTTTCTTTGCATCATCAACACCTTTGCTGATAGCATCCGTAACCTCTTTTGCTTTTCCAAGACCGTAACCTACAACTCCTTTTTCGTTTCCAACAACAACAATAGCAGAGAAACTGAATGTTCTACCACCCTTTGTTACTTTGGTAACACGTTGTATGCTAACCAATCTATCTTTAAGTTCGATCTCACTCGACTTAACTCTTTTTACACTACCTTTTGACATGTTGTTTTATATAATATTTTTAAAATTCTAATCCTGCTTCTCTTGCCGCATCAGCCAATGATTTAACACGGCCATGATACAAGTAACCATTGCGATCAAACACAACAGATTTAATTCCTGCGCTTACAGCCCTTTCACCAATAGCTTTTCCAACAACACGAGCCTGCTCAACTTTGTTTGCTTTCGCAGCATCAGCAAGAGCTTTCTCTGATGAAGATGCCTGAAGTAGAGTTTTCCCGGAAAGATCATCTATCAACTGAACATATATCTGTTTGTTGCTTCTGAAAACTGTCAACCTTGGACGTTTGTCAGAACCGGAAACCACTTTTCTTACTCTCTTTTTTATTCGGGCTCTCCTGTATTCTCTTGTAATTGCCATTTTATTAAATCGCTATATCGTTAAATTATTTTATTATTTACCTGCTGCCTTACCTGCTTTTCTTCTCAACACTTCACCTGAATATTTAATACCTTTTCCTTTATAAGGCTCAGGTTTTCTTAATGAACGAATCTTTGAAGAAACCAATCCTAACAATTCATTATCTACACACTCCATAATCACTGTAGGATTTTTTCCTTTCTCAGTAACTGCGGTAACTTTAATTTCTTTAGGAAGTTCAATTGCAACGTTGTGTGAGTAACCTAATGTTAGTTCAAGAAGTTGTCCTTTAACAGCAGCTCTATAACCAACACCTACAAGCTCTTGTGTTGTTTTATATCCCTCGGACACACCTTTTACCATTCCTGCAAGTAATGCCCTGTAAAGACCGTGAAGAGCTTTGTGACGCTTTTGCTCAGTAGCGCGAGTCAATGTTATTTCAGATTCAACAACATTAATTTTAATGGCTGGATCGATAACACGTGTCAATTCTCCTTTAGGGCCTTTTACACTAACATGATTCTTTTCAGAAACTGCTATCTGTACGCCTTTTGGTAAACTAATTGGTAATTTTCCTATTCGTGACATTTCTTATTATTTTTTAATACACATAACATAAAACCTCGCCGCCTACATTCAGCTTTTGCGCTTCCTTATTCGTCATTACTCCTCTTGAAGTCGAAAGAATTGCAATACCCATTCCGTTAAGAACGCGAGGCAAATCATCTGCTCCCTTGTAACTTCTTAAACCAGGACGGCTGATTCTTTCTAGTGCTTTTATCGCAGGAATTTTTGTTACAGGATGATATTTAAGAGCGATCTTAATATTTCCCTGAACTTTATCCTCTTCAAACTTGTAGTTAAGAATATAACCTTTGTCAAAAAGAATTTTTGTCATTTCCTTTTTTAGATTAGAAGCAGGAATATCTACCACGCGGTGATTAACCTTCACTGCATTTCTAATTCGAGTTAAATAATCTGATATACTATCGGTCATTTTATTATTGTCTAATTAATTTCTATTATTCTTTTTCTTACCAGCTTGACTTAGTTACTCCGGGGATCTTGCCAAACAATGCCATTTCCCTGAATGTATTTCTTGATATTCCAAACTGACGTGAGTATCCGCGAGGACGGCCGGTTAACTTGCATCTGTTACGCAACCTAACTTTAGATGAGTTTCTTGGTAATTTACTTAAACCAATATAATCACCAGCTGCTTTTAACGCTGCTCTTTTATCAGCATATTTTTCGACAAGCTTTTCACGCTTCACTTGTCTTGCTTTCATTGATTCTTTAGCCATCCTTTATTTATTAAATTTTTGCCTTTTGATTTTTAAATGGTAATCCGAATTCTGATAACAAAGCCAACGCTTCTTTATCATCCTTAGAAGATGTAACAAAAGTTATATCCATACCCATGATTTTATTTACTTTATCGATATCGATTTCAGGGAAAATAATTTGCTCTGTTACACCTAAAGTATAATTTCCTTTTCCATCAAATCCTTTTTCATTGATACCTTTGAAATCTCTGATCCTTGGCAAAGCCACTGATACTAAACGATCAAGAAATTCAAACATCTTGTCACCTCTTAATGTAACACGTACACCAATTGGAACACCTTTTCTCAATTTGAAATTCGAAATATCCTTTTTAGAATAAGTTGCAATAGCTTTTTGTCCTGTTATCATCGACATTTCTTTTACCGATGACTCGATCAATTTTTTATCTGCCACAGCATCGCCTACTCCCTGGTTAAGACAAATCTTTTCCAGTTTCGGAACCTGCATTGGGCTCGAATAGTTAAATTGTTTTTGCAAAGCAGGTACCACCTGTGCTTTATACTTATCTTTTAATCTTGGTTTGTAAGCAGTTGTTGCCATTATTTAATTACCTCCCCTGACTTTTTTGAAAAACGAACTATTTTATTTTTTTCATCTCTTTTTCTACCAACTCTTGTTGCATTACCAGCAGCATCAATTAGTTTAAGGTTAGAAATATGGATTGAACCTTCTTTTTTTACTATACCACCTTGAGGGCTTTTCGCATTAGGTTTAGTATGTTTTGAAAACATATTAACCCCTTCAATCAAGGCTCTGTATTTTATTTTGTCAACAGAAAGCACTTTACCTTCCTGACCTTTTTCATCACCAGCAATTACCCTTACAGTGTCGCCTTTTTTTATGTGAATTTTTGTAACCATTTTATTTCTTTTTTAATCAGTTCTACAATACTTCCGGTGCAAGGGAAACAATTTTCATGTACTGTTTCTCTCTAAGTTCACGAGCAACCGGCCCGAATATGCGTGTACCCCTTAACTCATCAGATGCGTTAAGCAATACAACAGCATTATCATCAAAACGGATATAAGATCCGTCCGGTCTTCTAATTTCTTTTCTGGTACGAACAATAACGGCTTTTGAAACTGTTCCTTTTTTAATACCACCAGATGGCAATGCATGCTTTACGGTAACAACAATTTTATCTCCAACAGATGCATATCTTCTTCCTGTACCACCGAGCACACGGATACAAAGAACTTCTTTTGCTCCACTGTTATCAGCCACTGATAATCTTGACTCCTGCTGTATCATTTTTTCTTATTTAAAAATTCTTATTTAGCTCTTTCCAATACTTCAACCAATCTCCACTTTTTGCTTTTGCTCATTGGCTTTATTTCCATTATTCTAACGGTGTCGCCAATTTTGCATGTGTTCTCTTCATCATGCGCGGTAAATTTTGTTGTTCTATTAATGAACTTACCGTATTTCGGGTGTTTCACTTTACGTTCAACTGCAACAACAATTGATTTTTGCATTTTATCGCTGGTTACAACACCAACTTTTTCTTTTCTAAGCTTTCTTGTTTCCATTTCGGCTATTATTATTTACTGTCTTTTTTATCCAATTCTCTGCTTCTCAACTCGGTCATTAACCTTGCAACCAATTTTCTGTTAGCTGTGATCTTCATTGGATTCTCAATAGGAGAAACCGTATGATTCAGTTTTAGTTTACCCAAAGAATCTTTTTCTTCTTTGATCTTGCTAGCAAGATCGCCGTTGGATAATTGTTTTATTTCTTCTTGTTTCATTTGTATCTCTTTTCTGTTTGTCAAATGGAATATTGCTATTTCATCTTACGACATATTTTTTTTATGCTTTATCTTCCGAGTAATCTCTTCTTACAATGAATTTAGTTGTTATCGGTAATTTTTGCGCCGCTAAACGTAATGCTTCTTTAGCAACAGCCATTGGAACACCATCAGCTTCAAAAATTATTCTTCCCGGTTTAACAACCGCAACCCATAACTCAGGGCTACCTTTACCTTTACCCATACGAACCTCTGCAGGTTTTTTGGTAATAGGTTTATCAGGGAAAATATTTATCCAGATCTGACCTTCACGTTTCATGAAACGGGTAACAGCAACACGGGCTGCTTCAATTTGACGAGCAGTAATCCATGCACCTTGAAGGGCTTTAATGCCAAATGATCCAAATGCAAGATCATAGCCTCTTTTGGCATCACCTTTCATTTTCATTTTGTGCATTTTCCTGAACTTGGTTCTCTTCGGCTGTAACATCTTATTATTTCTTTAATATATTTTAATTACCTTCCTTTTTCCTTTTATTTCCTCCGCTACCACCAGGGTTCGGACCTCTGAACTTAGGAGATTGTTTTTTCTCTTTAGCATTGTTCATTCCGATATTTGGAGAAAGATCTCTTTTACCATATATCTCACCTTTACAAATCCAAACTTTTATTCCAATCCTTCCATAGGTTGTATGAGCTTCTGCTACTCCGTAATCAATATCAGCTCTTAATGTATGGAGTGGTGTTCTTCCTTCTTTGTAACCTTCTGTCCTTGCCATTTCCGCACCGGCTAAACGACCAGATGCTTTTATTTTAATACCTTCTGCACCCATTCTCATTGTAGAAGCAATTGACATTTTAATCGCTCTTCTGAAAGATATCCTTCCTTCAATCTGACGTGCAACGCTATCAGCAACTAATCTTGCATCAAGCTCCGGGCGTTTTATTTCGAAAATATTTATCTGAACATCTTTCTTTGTTACTTTTTTTAACTCTTCTTTAATTTTATCAACCTCTTTTCCACCTTTACCAATAATAATTCCGGGACGAGCAGTATTAATAGTAACCGTGATAAGTTTCATTGTTCTCTCGATGATGATCTTAGAGATACCACCTTTTGCCAAACGAGCTTTTAAGTAGTTTCTGATCTTTTCATCTTCCACCAACTTATCAGCGTATTTTTTACCACCGTACCAGTTAGAATCCCATCCTTTGATGATACCTAACCTACTGCCAATCGGATTTGCTTTTTGTCCCATTTATTTTGTTATAATATTTTATTGTTGTTCCTGATCTGTTGTTTCAGTTGCATCTACTACTTCTTCAGCTGTTTCTTCTTTTGCAACAGGCACTATATTTCCATTTTTAGAATCTACAATTATCGTTACGTGATTAGAACGTTTTCTAACTCTGTATGCTCTTCCCTGAGGTGCAGTCCTCAATCTTTTAAGCTGCAAAGCACTATCAACAAAAATTTCTTTTACAAATAACTCACTGTCTTCCGATCTTAATCCAGTTTTAGCTTCAAAATTTGCAATAGCTGATGCCAACAGCTTTTCCAATCTTCCAGATGATTCTTTTGCATTAAACTTTAAAATATTCAATGCAGCATAAACATCTTTTCCTCTGATAAGATCAGCAACAAGCCTCATTTTACGAGGAGAAGTTGGACAGTTTTTCAACTGAGCAAAATACTTTGTTCTGTTCGCCTCTTTTATGGCATCGGCTCTCTTTTTTTTTCTTGCACCCATTTCTATATTGTATTAAATCGAATTAACTACTACTTGGCTGGTGCCTTTGACTGTGGCATTTCAGCTGCTTTGTTATTACCTGAGTGACCTCTAAACGAACGTGTAGGAGCAAATTCACCTAATTTATGTCCAACCATATTCTCAGTAACATAT
>CAZQIC010000068.1:0-24311 GCA_964593555.1 uncultured Bacteroidia bacterium
CAAACTTTTTTCTAACTTTATGTTCTTAATATCTTATTCGGTATAAACTCTAATTAAGTGGAAAAAGTAAATTCAGTTAAATTAATACACCGGGCTGGAGGCGCAGCGCTGTAGTTCGAGTTTTCTGCAAGGCAGAAAGTATCGAGAACGTGAGATGGCTTGTCTGCTTCTTGATACACTGCTCGTACCTTTGAGCTACTCGATTGACCACAGGAGCAAATGAGATATCACTCCTACGGAGTTCTAAACGGAGAGATTCTGTTTTTTACCAATATATCGCTCCTACGGAGCTAAAATAAAATAGTCCCGGAGGGACGCTATCTTGGTAAAAAAAAAACCATAAACATCAAGCCCCGCTCCGAAGGAGTGCCTTTCGCATAGGGGCGATATATGGTTTCGAAAAATGCAGATATAATCTATGTCGTCCTTTTTGTCTTTTGTTTGGCTAATCACCTCAACAAATGCTGTTAAATCAGCGACTCTATATTTGATCATAAAATCTTTTGAAGATGGTTCAAAATATTTTGATGTCTCTGGTGAGCAGCGCTGTCAGTTGGAGTTTTCTGCAAAGCAGAAAGTATCGAGAACGTGTGTAGGTTATGGTAAGAGATGTTTTATTTTCTTTTACTTTTTTACTTGACTAAAAAGTAACAAAAAAGTCAAAAAAATCCGATCCGTAGGCGCACTGGCTGACCCGAGCACGGCGGATTTTTGGTCCCACGCACTCCTTAAAATAGTGTTTCGAGTATGAATATGAGCAGCGCTGTCAGTTCGAGTTTTCTGCAAAGCAGAAAGTATCGAGAATGTGAGCTTTCCTATTTTGACTCAAACTCGTCTATCCTCGCTACATCCTAAAACTTCGGGACTACTTACACAGGGACAACTTACTTCTAAAATCTTAATTCGTAAATCAAGATTCTAATTTATAAACCCTTCATCCCTTCACATACTTCCAGTTTCTTATCTTTCCTTCACTCATCCATTTCACAGCGGTCTTCAATCTTTCATCTCGTGTTTTTTGAGTCTTGGCCTCTGTTACCCATAAAACATATTCTTTTTGATTACTGTAACTGAAATTTTTAAAGGTCTCCATCGCTTTTTTATTTTTTTTAACAGCTGAGTTAAAAAAGCCGGGGATCACCAGTTCTTTTTTTTCTGTTTTTAGGGCGTGAAGGGAGTTTAATATTTTCGTCGTTCAGTTTTTTTGCTTGTTTTACCAGGTCAATGATCACTTTATCAGGAGGAAGATCTTTTAAGCTGGTTATTTTTCCCAGGTTTCCCATGGCTTCACCGCCTTTGTTAGAACGTTCCTGCAAATATCCTTTCGGGTCTTTCATCAATGGCGATTTCCAGAAACCAAATACAGCATGTTCTTTGAATGATGCCATGCTGCAAAATGCCCCTTTATAATCAAAGCAGGGAAAGCTCCACTTAATTGTTTCTTCAACTTCCGGATTTGCCTTATGTACCAATGCGCGAAGGTGTTTTAAAATGGCTTTCGCGAATGGCTGCGCTTTTTCAATGTAGGCATCAACGCGTTTGTCTTTACTCATTTTTTAATGTTTTTTTTATTTTTTCAATTTAGCTATTTCAGCATTTATGTTTTCGGATATTTTTTCCATATCTGTATCATACGCATCCGTATTCTCACTTAAGGCCTTTTTGAGTATTTTTAATTGTTCAATTCTTAAGTTGCAGTAATTTCTTAAGATATTATCCTGTTTTAGTAAATCATCATAAATTCCTTCCATCTTATCCAGTTCAGATAATATCTGTAGATTGGACTCCCAATAAGGAATTCCTTTTTTGTCAATAAAATCAATTGAACTTTCTGCATCATTTGTTTCAATTGTACTATATATCTCCAATGCCTTGCTTTCAGTATCGTTGAACACCGCAATTGAGTTATCATACTGTTGAGTGTCAAAATCACTCGTACTTAAAAATATATAACCAAAAATTCCTCCCAATAAAATAACAAGACAAATGCCTCCTATGCCTGCTGATTTCCATCCCGAATAAAATTCTCCGTTCTTTTCTTTATACTCACTCAATTCTTTTCCCATTAGTTTTTCCATGAGGGCAAAAATTATTGCGGTATAAATTGCCGGAATAACTGGCGAGGGTATTTTATCAATAATGTTTTCCGGGATAGAAAAGACACCAATAAAGATGAATACGGTCGAAAGTATTCCAATGATCACAGAATAAAGTCCATGCTTTTCTTTACCCAGGGTAATAAAATTTCTTCTTAAAAGTATTCCTGCTGCTAATGGTCCACCCCAAAATGTGGCGGTAGCAACGCTTTTTTGAGAATAGAATTTGATTGTTGGTATTTGATCTTCTATCATGTGTAATTTATGATTTGTGTTTTGTCTTTATCTAAGATATTAAAAATAGAGTGTTCATTTTACTCCAAACATTCTGTCGTACTTCGTATACTTGAAACAGCCAGCATATTTGACCCTTGCAACCTCTGATTATATAAACCTCTAATAGTATAATTATTTGAAAATCAATAAATTGCTATTTATTTTGATGATATAATGGCGATTAGAAGTTTAATTTTTGGAAAAAACTAAATTGTTTCGTTGATGAGTAAGTATTAATTTTATTTCAACATTATATTATTATGAAAACTAAAAAAGCACTTACGTCATTAAGCCAACTCGATAAAAAGCAACTTGCATTTATTAAGGGCGGGGAAGAGCCTGTATTAGCTGTGATTGTAAAACGACCAAGTCAGCAAATGATAATGACGGATATGCAGCAGGCGCAAACGATCCAGTAAAATATTATTTGTTTCTGTCCAATAATTAGAGACTATCCAGCATCCATTCATATCGGGTGATTCATTTAACTTTACTTAAAGGTTATCAAAAGACTTTTAAACAGGACCTATGAAAAGTTTGGCTGTTCAAACAGCACTGTTGCTTTTATCAATCACTTCGCCGGGACAAACACAATTGTTAAAGGATTATGACTTTAATAAAGGTGGATTTTATTTGCTTGGAATGTGGGTGGATTCTCCGAACGAACTCCAAGATACTATGGGTGAATTCTACACGGATGACATTACTATCTTAAATCAATTCAAAAAAGAATGGACCTTTAAGGAACCTGCTATTACCTGGCAGGAATGTGGATATCATTACAATGATTTATTTGTTTCAGTCTGTAAAGATGGTTTGATATTAGAACATTTTTCAATCAACCTATACTGCAATAAAATTGAATCAAATAAAGGTGATTTTTATTTTGATCCACAAAAAATACGAATGTTTAAAGGTAAATTGAAAAACCTGTATTATAAATCAGTTTATTTCACAACCTTGACAGAGGCGAGGGAATATAGAACAAAAATTCTATCAGATAGTACACTTATTGCTATGGCTCCAACTCCTGAATGGGCAAAATATGAAGGGAAATTTCAATTTACATATAAATGCAAAGCGGGAACAAAAACTTGTGCGGAAAAGGTAGATAGCTTGTTGCAAGTAATGAAAGCGGAAATATGGAAACAATACCCGGGAGAGGAATTTGAATTCAGGTATACAGGCGTGATTTCTGCGACGGAAATTATTGTTGAAGTAAGCTGTAATAAAACGTTGGAAGAAAAATTCAAGTTATACCATAGAGATTTAGAATGGGAATCTTATCGGTTAGTATTAGTAACCTATTGGACTCATCCACCAAAATGAATTGATGTGCGCTTCAGTTCATACTTATAGAATTAAGCTTGTCTACTTCTTGAGATAAGTAATCGCTTCTCGATACATCCGCGAAAAGCGGACACTCGAAGTGACATACTTCTCTATACGGCCCAAATGTGTTATTCGATTTGACATCATGCGCTGCGCTGTCAGTTCGTCCCGATAGCTATCGGGATTCCAAAGGAAAAAGTATCGAGAACGTGTGTGGGGCTTGTTTGTTTGAATTAGTCTGTTAACAAGCGTATGAATTATGCACGGATACCCTTCACACAAGCCAGGTTACATATCCGCGCTGACTGGCAGAAGCTTAGCGGGTAGGGGACTAAGGTAAACTGTAAAATGTTTACATGCCAACCCGTCTGTAGCAAACGCTTGTTAGTGCTGTTTGTTATTCTGTTAAATCAGTCGATTATTAATAATTTTTTCATCGCGATTATTTTGTTGTCTTGTGTAAGACGAATGAAATAAATTCCGCTTGGTAAATTATCTCTGTTAATTTTTATTTTGTCCCCCGAAATATTTTTTATTGCTTTTATTTCTTGTCCATATAGATCGTATAAAATAATTTCAGCATTGTTTATTGTAGAATTAAATTGAATTATAACGGAAGAATTGGTGGGGTTGGGAGAAATGTAAAAATTATTTTGAAAAATATTTTGCACACGTAACGTAATACAAGTTGTATCTGCTAAAATCTGAATGTTGTCGTAACTAGGACATCCGGCATCCATCACTTGTACCCAATATGTACCCGTATCTGCTATGATGGTTTGTGCCGTAACTCCGGTTGACCATAGATAAGAAGAGAAGGAGGATCCTGCATCAAGCAAAGTTGTGGAATCGGCACAGATAACATAATCAGAACCGAGGGAAACCATATTAAAGTGAATGGCGGTTATCGTATCTGTTAATGAAGATCTGATGCAACCGCTTGGATAATTGGCCGTGACTTGAAATATGCCTGAATCGTAAATAGAAATGGATTGAGCAGTATCGCCATTATTCCAGAGAAGATTCCCCGAAATACTTGAAGTAAGCTTAACCGAATCTCCATAACAAAATGTACTGGGACCATTGGCAGAAATTTGGGGTAGAGGCGCAGGAAAAAAAGTGATGTTTAATGAATCCATTGTAGAAGAGCTGCATCCGTTTACATCAGTTACAAAAGCATAATAAGTTCCGGAAGTATGCACAAAGATGGAATCATTGCTGCTGCCCGTTGACCAATTAATGGAAGCAACTGAGGGGTCATTGATAAAAAGAAGTTCACTGTCACCCTCGCAAAAAACGGGGCTACAGTAATAGCAGTTCACATATTTAATAGGATTCACTACTATTTCCTTTATCACCGAATCAATGCATGGTGATAATACTTTCAATGTGATATTGTGGTACCCGGGCCTATTGAATGCTATAGCAGTGTCTTTCATCGTTGATAACAAAATATTGTCAACATACCATTTAAACTGGGAACTGTGTTCTGAAGTATTGGTTAGAATAATTGTATCACCCACGCACGCTGTATTAGAAGAAGGGCTAAAGTCAGCTGTTGTGGGACATAGGGAAAGGAAATACCAATCTTGCCCTCCATGTCCGCATGGAATACCATTCATATAGTAAGAATCGGATGCTCCAAACACAGTGAAGCCGTAATCTTTTTCCTGGCTGATGGAGGTAAGATACATGCTCTTATATACATCTGCACGAATAATTATATTTCCTTTTACGTTTCCTGTACTGTCGATCTTTACAATTACTCCATGGGTGTTATATGGAGGTTGACTATTCATCATATGTTGAATAATAACATACCCACCATCCTTTGTTAAATCCGCGGCTGTGGCATCACCCTGCCAATTGGTAGTACCATAAGTGCCTCCTATTAACTTCTGCCATTGAATATTTCCCGAAGAATTTAATTTCAAAAGCCAGCAACGTCCATCTACTGAAGAGCTTCCTGTTATATCACCATTATTATTTGTACTTGTATTTCCAACTATGAAATATCCTCCGTCTGTAGTTTGCAGAATTTGTTTGGGAGTTTCATCTCCAGTACCTCCATATGTCTTTTTCCACTGAACGCTTCCGGCGCTATCAAGCTTTACCAACCAGTAATCCTTTCCTCCGTGATTTCCGCTTACGTCGCCATCATTTGATTCAGAATAACCTGAAACGATAAATCCTCTATCTGTCGTAGGTAAAATTCCACTGCTTTCTTCCCAGCTACTTCCGCCGAGTGTTTTCTGCCAAATGATATTTCCGGAAGCAGAGAGTTTCAATATCCAATAATCGTAAGCTCCATGAAGCCCAGTTACATCGCCATCGCTTGAATGTGTGTAGCCGGAAGCGATGTAATTTCCATCGCTTAACTGATGAACCGAGTTGGCTCCTTCCCAATCGCTGCCTCCAAAAGACTTTTGCCACTCCATATTCATAGCGCTATCTGTTTTCACAATCCAAAAATCTCCGTTTAATCCAGTCCCGCCATGGTGACCGGTAACATCTCCGTTATTGGAAGTAGAAACACCTGCAATAATATATCCTTTATCAGAAGTTTGTTTAACTGAACCAGCAGCGTCACTTGAACTGCCGCCAAAAGATTTTTGTAGAAGAATATTTCCCAACGTATCCAATTTTACAATCCAAAAATCACCGCCTCCTTTATTTACCGTTACATCTCCGTTGTTGGATTGAGAACTACCAGCAAGAATGTAATTCCCGTCTATAGTATGCGCAATACAATGTGTACCGGAGGATTCCGATCCTGTTCCACCTAAACAACGATGCCATTTTTCTATGACATGAAATTGTGCAATAGATTGCTTTGCTGTCATTGCAAGAATAATAGATAAAACAATCCTATAATATTTGCTCATTGTATTTTTTGTTAAAATAGTAACGGTTTGCGCATTGGGAACGGCGGGCATAAAAAGTGCTTTCCTGTCTGCTGTAACAATGCTTATTAAAAGTAATAAAGTACCTGAGCCCAACCAAATAAATGTCACCCTGAGCGGAGTCGAAGGGCTGCTTTAAAATAGTTGGGCAAAACCACGTCAGCCCGCTGTGCCCAATGCGCTATTATCCCAAGTGTACTGCCGATCAAAGCGTGCCACTGTCCCTAATAAGCGAGGTTGTCTGGCTACGGAAAACATTGTCTTGGCGAAAAGTCAGTGCTGTAGAGCGGCTGGTCACTTAAATTTGAGAAATAACTGTCTCTGCAATGAAAAGAATTACTCTTCTTATTTTTTCTTTTGTCGGTTTGACTGTTAGTGCTCAACAAATTGAATGGGCCAAAATAATCTATGGAGATGGTACTTTGCTAGATTATGATAAAAACGATGATAAAGTATTTCTTAGCGGTCTCGGATATACTATAAATAAAACCTTTGTTTCAAAATTCGATAAAAATGGGAATGAAATAAATTTGATTGGCGATTTTATTTTAGCAGATTTTACAAAGGAACAAAATGGATTTATTTTACCGGATTTGAAACAGGAGGAAATGATTTATGCATGGCAAAAGCCGAATTGGATGGAAGCACTTCATGGTTGAATTGCTATACAAGTGAGCCGCCTTATTGGTGGTGCTGTAGTCCTTATTATGCACACGCCATGGGTCGGTCGGTTCTTGTGCATAATAATTCGATATATGAGATTGGTATTTACCAGGATTCTTTGAAAATAGATGGCCAATGGTTGTCCGGTAGCAATTCTCTGCTTGCAAAATTCAATTCCCAAACAGGAAAGTTAATTTGGGCAAAAAACATCCCAGGAAATAATATGTACAGTAATATGAAAATTAATGATTTGAATAATGATACATTTTTAATTGGTTCGGATATTTACCAAAACGGCACCTATTTTTTTGACTCTATTAGCGTAACAGTGAACAGCTGCAATTCGTGGGGATGTGGCGCTACTATTTTATCTAAAACAGATACTGGAGGAAAATTCCTTTGGGCTAAGGTAATTTCCGAAGGAACAAGAATTAGAGATATGGCTATTGATACACAGAATAACATTTGTGTAGTTGGAATTTTCTCTGACAGTTGCAAAATAGGGCAATCATCTTTCGTAGGGAAAAATGGAGGAATATTCCTATTGAAATGTAATAGTCAAGGTACTATCTTTTGGTCAAAAATCTTTCATAATCCGAAGCCGTCAGATCCTAATGCCGTCAGTTCTGTGGCTGTAGATTATTTAGGAAGTATTTTCATCACAGGAGTATTTCATTCAGATACTCTAAACTTTCAGGATACATTATTAATACGAAACGGAAAACATGGAAATGCTTTCATATCTAAATTTTCGGAATCAGGAAAATTAATTCATGCTATGAATTTCACTAACTCATTTTATAGTTCAGGATATGATATAACTACTGATGACGAAGGATCTGTCTATTGGGCTGGCAGGTTTTATGATACAATAAGTGTTGGAAATTTCACTTTGTATGGAAATACTTGGAATACAGCTCCAACTTCATATTTTATAAAAATAAAGGGAAATTCTCCTTTAAATGTTTTAGATAATCATAATCAAAAATATTTTTCGATTTTTCCAAATCCTACCACAGGGAATTTTACTATTCAAATGCGTAACTATCAACAGAGTGCAAAACTGTCGGTGCGTGATGTTTTAGGAAATTGTCTGCTTGGGCGCAACTGTCAGGGCGAGGCCAGCCAGGAAATTGATTTAAGCAATCAGCCCAAAGGAATTTATTTTGTGGAACTGCTGTCCGGAAGCGAAAGAATTGTCCGGAAAGTTGCTGTCCAATGACTTTTAGTAATTGCGTGATTGTCGAACGAGTGCGATACCTGAAGAGAATAGCCCAATCTTGTCTTTGCATTTGGGCTAACTTGTTTATAGAGGAAGTTATTTCTTTAAAAACTTCTCCAAGCAAACCATAATGGCTGTATTGGGGAAGTTTTGAATTAACCATTTCCTTTTATTTTTGTTCACCTTGTTGTATTCAAAACAACAAAAAGATAGATTTTATTTTGACAATTCCTAATCCACCGCAATTACCTTGAACTCCGTGCGGCGGTTGAGCTGGTGCTCATCTTCGGTTTTGGCATTTTTAATAAGTGGTTTAGTTTCGCCATAACCTTTATATACTATTCGGTTGTTTTCAATGTCTTCCAATATCAAATACATCGCTGCATTTTTAGCGCGGCCTTGAGATAAATTTAAGTTGTAATCATCGTAACCTCTTTCATCTGTATGTGATGATAATTCAATTTTTACTTTTGGGTTCTTCATCATAAACTCTACCAATACATCGAGAGCGGGGAGGGATTCAAAACGCACCGTAGCTTTATTATAATCGTAATAAATATTATCCATCCTCACTGTTTTGTTCAGCTCAATTTTCTCGAGGATATGCGTTATAGATACCAATGTGTCTTTATTGTCATACACCGCCACCTTCATATCGTTCGGTAAATATCCTTCGTAAGAAGTGATCACCATGTAATCACCTTTCTTTTTAATGTATACGGAGTAATCCCCGTCGGCATTGGTAGTTAATTGTTTAATTACTTTGTTACCCTGCTTTAATGTTACTACTGCGTTCGCAATAAATTTGTTCTTACGGTTCATCACCGAGCCTTTTAACAATACTGGTGGATCCAATGGCTGTCCCGATTCAGGGTTCTCTGTATTGCCTGCCACAATATTTTTATCCTCCCTGATCATGGGCTTCAGATCTACCTTTTTATAAATGCTTCCGCCTTCTGTTTTAAAATCTGCCGCGCTTATATCCATTTTCGCTGGAGTGTATCCATCTTTCTCCACGCTTACAGAATAATTACTTCCGGTCAATAACCTCGCACGGAAAGAATACAATCCGTTTCCATTGGATGTTACGGTCTCTACTAAATTACCATCCTTAAATAATTTAATACTTGCTCCCTCAATAGCCGATCCCTGGCTGCCCACTTCACCCAGCAATGAAAATTCAGACTCTGCTTTTTTCTTGCTCTTGGATGCAATAAGTTTATACGGCGTTCCGCTTACTATAATTGATTTGTGCGTAAAGTATCCTTTGTTATCACTCATGGTAAGATCAATAGGATTGCCGTTCTTCAGTAACTCAACAGTGGCGCCGCTTTGCGGGGTATAACTTACATTGCCTGATGTGTCTTTTCTATCTTCTTTTAAAAAGCCATCCACTTTTATGGTTTTTAATTTGGAGGTGATATCAAGTTCCATATATGATCTTTCCGTATTCCTTATCAAAGTAAAATCAATTTTGTTGTAGTTAAATCCATCCTTACGTATAGAAATAGTATACGGTTTATTTAACTCTGGCGTAAACTGGTATTCACCATTAACAGGATTAAGTACTGTTTCAACTTTACTGGTATTGTCAATCAATTTAAATTTTAATCCATCAAACAATGTGTTGTTTGGTATCCTTATTTTCCCGCCGTCAACCGTAATGGTAATTTCAGCAATATCAGAGAATGCATAAATATCTTCTAATCCTTTGGAATCAAACCTATCGGAACTAAATAATCCCTGGCGGAATTTTTTATCCATGATAAAACCAAAATCATCACCAATGGAGTTAATAGGTGGTCTAACATTAGATACGCTTTTCCATTCGTTGTTATCTTTAATAGCAATAAAAACATCCAGCTTGCCCATGCCCGGATGTCCATCAGAAGAAAAGTATAAAGTGTTATCGTCATAAATAAAAGGGAACAATTCAAACGCGAATGTATTTACTTCTGATCCTAAATTTATAGCAGGTCCCCATGTGCCGTCACTTTGTTTTTCCGATCTGTAAATATCTGTACCGCCTTTACCGCCCGGCATATCACTCATGAAATAAATTGTTTTTCCATTGGCAGATAGGGAAGGGTGACCAACAGAATAATTTGTTCCGTTAAAACTAAATGCACTTACCGGGTTTGACCAGCCTTCCGGTGTGCGATGACTCTCCATAACATGCAATACTTTTAGTATCACACCTTTTTTATCATCTCTTGCGCCTTTAACACTGCGCGTAAAATAAATAGTATCACCTGTTGGTGTGAATGTCGCCGGGCCTTCATGCAAATAAGTGTTCCGTGCGCTGTTTTCAAAAACTTCTGTAGCCAGAGAATCATAAGGCTTTTGAAGGTTTACATAAAAAAAATCGAGTGAAGGATTATTGGTCTCGCTGCCAAACGTAACTACTTTGCGTTTACTGCCCGGGCGCGCGGAGCAAAATAAAAATCCACCTTTATAAAATGTAGGGGAGAACTCGGAGTATTCCGTGTTTAAGAAACCAAGGTTCTTTACTTCGTTACCGATACTTTCATCGAGCCATTTTTGCGCTAACCCGCAGGACTCAATGTAAACAGATGCCATTGGATCGGAAGGATTAAGGCGCGCATATTTTTTAAATTCTTCTGCGGCTTCCTGGTATTTGGAACTTGCTTTTAAAGAGAGTGCGTAATTTTTTTGATGCTCAGGATTTTTCTTTGCCCTGCTCACCAGTTTTTTATAATATTCTTCTGCTTTCTGGAATTCTCCAATTAGGCGGTAACAATCTGCAAGGCGCTCGGTAGCTTCTTCCTTTGATTTATTATCACCCGCCTTCATTTCCTCTTCAAAATAGGGAATAGCTTCTTTGAACATGTTCCTGTCGAAGTACGCGTTTCCTTTTGCGAGGGTTTTTTGTGCGTTCGCTTCTATAGAAAATAATAAAGCAAAAAATACTAAAAGAATGTAGTGGGATTTCCTGGTCTTCACAAATTCAATTTAATAAATATAAAATCTTGGATGCGTTTCTTTATCTCTTGCAGGCGGCAATAATTTTTTCCTGTAAGTAAACATTACTTCATGTCCGCCGCTTTGATAGTCGGCTAAACCGGAAATGGTATAGTCAAACGCGTAACCAACTTTAAAGCTGTCGTTAATGATAACATCGGTCATGAATACAATGGATTCGGAATTTCTGTAGGATACTCCTAAAGAAACCAATTGTTTGTAGGTGCCCCTGAAATTAACATCGAATTGCAAAGGAACATTCGCTACTTGTTTAATTAATATGGAAGGTTCAAAGCGAAGTTTTTCTTCGTTACCAAAGTTATAACCTATGATTCCAATATTATGATTCCATAAACGTGCTATCATGCTTCTGCTGGCTCCGGTGTAATTTATTTCACTTTTTGTTAATTGGTAAGAACTCCAACCCATGAAAAATGTTTTTGTCTGGTAAAATAATCCGAATGAAAGATCGAATGTTGTTTTGGTTTGTTTATCGTTGGTCAATACATTATCCGTTGCATCATGGCGGATAAGGTTGGTAAAGTCTGTGCTCTGGTTAATGATACCGGTTTCAATACCTGCGGATAATTTACCGCTTCCTAAACCTAATGCGTAGGAGAACATTCCTTCGGCTGAGAAATTTTTTATAACGGCCGCCTGGTCGTTTACTATTTTTAAACCTAAGCCAATATTTTTCTTTTGAATAGGAGCGTGGAAGGATAAGAATTGTGTTGTTGGTGCACCATCAATACCCATGAATTGTTTGCGATAAGCAACCGTACCATTTATGTAGGGTATTGTGCCTGCGTAAGCAGGATTGATAATGGCTTTGTCGAACATATAGGCGCTGTAGCGGGGTAATTGCTGCGCAACAGAGGTTTCACCTACAAATACAAGCATTACTAAGATGATTACAACTTTGATATGTAGCTTCATTTTTTAAAAGACTTAATTGAGTGGTAAACAATTATTCTTTCCACTTTCTTTTGTTTGCCCAAAAGAAAGTTCCAAAGAAAAAGGCACCACGAAAACCAACCGAAAACTTGTTCTTGTCGCACAAGCCAGCCGCCTCTCAGGCTGAACAATTTCCGGTTCGCACTTTTCGTGGACGTCCACGCACCAAATATTTCTGTCATCGGTTTCATTTTATCTATGTATAATTACAAAACCAACATACTTTTTACTGTCAAACTCATCTCCAAGCAATACCACGTAATAATAAGAACCATCGGGCAGGTCTTTACCTGATTTCATTTCTTCGCCTCTCCATGAATTATCGTAAGGAGATTTGTCATAGACCAATTGTCCCCAGCGGTTATAAATGCTTACTTTATTTTTTGTGAAATAATCTATATCAGGTATTATCCATGTATCGTTAGCGCCATCGCCATTAGGAGTAATGATCTGTGGTATAGGGCCGCTGAGATCAATTAAACATTTATCTACAACTACTCTTACGTTAACATCGCGGTAACAAGCAGCATTCATGGAGCGGAATACAAATGTGCTGTCGACTATTGGTTTAACAAATACATTCGGCTGCGTTGCTATTGTTGTTCCTGTAGTTGTTCTCCACATTAAACTTAATCCCGATCCGGATCCCTGTAATTGAATGCTGTCTCCTATACAAATTTTTCCATCCAGTGGAGTGGCAGCCGCTGTAGGTAATGGCTGGTCATCAACCATTATAAGGGCAGTATCTCTTGCGCTTAGGCAGCCTTTGTAAAGTGTATAAACATTGTAATAGGTATTTGTTGTCGGACTAACGCTAATACTTGTACCACCCGATCCGTTGCTCCATGTATAAGTAACAGGTGTAAACGTACCGCCAACGCTTGCGATTAAGGTAAGCGGTGAGCCAAATGTTAAACAGTATTGTAATGTATCTCCTCCGGTAATTGTAGGATCAGCTGTAGGTCTTATAGTAAATGATATTCCGCTGCTTGCCGCGCTTAAACAACCGATAACATTTGTGCCTTTAACGGTAATAGTATCTGTTTGTGTAAGTGTACCGGTATTGTATCTATCCGAAGAGCCCGTTTGAACCAATGTTCCATTTCTATAAAAGCTATAGGAAGGTAAGCCTGATGGTGTTGCGGTAAATGTAACTACCTGGTGATTACAGATTGAATCAAATGCATCTGCAATTAATGTAACAGGATCATAAGGCAGGGTGGTGATATAAACAGTGTCGTTTGGCGAATTGGTACAGCCTAAATAATTATACCCGGTAATGGTGATAATGTTATTCCCCGGAGGTAATGCACTATAGCTAAATAAATTTGATGGTGAATCTTGTCTTTGTACTCCGTTAACCCTAAATACATAACGTGTAAGTGTTGAAGGGTTTGCTGTAAGATTTAATGTAACGCCCTGGCATAGGGAATCATTAACCGCGTTGGAAGAATAGTTGAGTATCAGCGGAGGAATTACAGTAAGTGTAACAGTAGCAGATGTATCCAAACATCCCTGATAGTTTGTAATAACAGAGAATGTATTTACACCGGTTAACGTATTCGTTGTAAGAGCAGGATTACCTCCAATTTGAACTTGTGTGGTTCCATTGAAGAAAGTATACATATCATACGTTGCAGGAGTTGCAATTACTGATATTAAATCTCCGGTACAAATACTGTAATTTAACGAGCTGAAGCTCAATGAACTAGCAGGAGTTGGTGTGACATATACCTTAGTGTATTTTTTAGCCGTTGGACATAAAGGTTGTGCAGTATTTGTAATTACTGCTGTTACAGTCGTAGTACTTGGCGGCGTTAATGAAAAAGTTGTTGCTGTTGTTGGAGCACCTCCATTCCAGCGGATACTGAATGTTGGAGGAACAATATTACTTGCAGTCAAGGCAATGCTCATTCCCTGGCAAATGGTATCTGTAGCGGGTAATTGGAATGTAATACCTGTACATGGCATAGCATAACAGGTTACAGGCGGCGATACAGCGCTGCTGCCGCAAGGTGTTGATCCGATCGCCCTTACTCGTATTGAAATAGAATCTCCGGCGCTAAATCCGTTTATAGTATGTAACGTTCCGGTTATTCCGGATGAAGGTGTAATAAATTGTCCGCCTCCAATACTTACTTCATAGCCTAATGCGCCTGGAATGGTATCCCATGTAAATGAAATAGTATTATTGGTTGTGGTACCACAATTCACCTGCGGCGTTAACAACGGCGCTGTTATAACAGGAGAAACAGTATTGGTAGATGTATCGCTGCAGCCCTGGTTAGTTACAATAATTTTTATCACATGTCCATTCTGGAAATTACTTGTTGTATAAGTTGGGTTAACTCCATTTTGTACCAATGCAAAATTATCGAAGAAAGAATAGTTGCTGTATATCTGAGGGTTTGCACTAAATGTTATTGGCGAACCAAAGCAACTGGAATCATTTACTGCATCTGATGATACTGTTACAACAGGTAAAGGTATAACATTGATGCTTGTATAATGAGTTGCGTTAGGACAGCCCGGCTGACTAACATTCTGAACACTTACAGGAATAATTCCGCTTACACCAGGGATATAACTGTAAGTTGTATCTGTTGTTGCCGAGCCTCCGTTCCAATACACATTATAGCTTGGTACGTTAATTCCGGATATCAATAGATCTGCTGTACTTCCCGCGCAAACATCCAATGATGTTGGGGCATTGAATACTATAGAGTCGCAAGGCTTTGCATAACATGTTTTTGCGAATGATATTACGCTGTTACCGCAAGGTGGTGGTCCTAATGCTTTTATTTCTATTGTAGCAGAAGATCCTATGGTTTGTCCTGTCAACAAATGCAGCAATCCTAATGAGCCTGAACTCGGCGTGCCGTAAGCTCCGCCATTAATACTAACCTGGTAACCCAATGCACCGGTAACGGAGTTCCATAAAAAACTTATTGTTGAATCGGTTGTTGTTCCGCAATTCACCTGCGGTAAATTAAGCGGGGGTATTACTGTATAATTAATTGTATTGCTTGAAACGCTGCTGCATCCTTGTTCAGTGGCCACTACTTTTATAATTGATCCGCTGGTCAATGAGCCGGAAGTATAATAAGGGTTAGCACTGTTCTGTATTATTCCCGGTCCGTTGTAATATGCGTAATTGCTGTATGATGTTGGTGTGGCAGTAAATGTAATTACCTGTCCGGTACAAATACTGTCATTGGGTTCGCTGCTGCTTAAGGAAACAACGGGTAATGGATTAACGTCAACAGTTAATGTTCTGCTAACGGCAGGACACGTAGGCTGTGCAGTGTTACTGATAACAGCAGAAATAGATGTATCGGTTGTTACGTTGTGCACCGTGAAAAAATTGATCACTGTTGGTGCTCCGCCGTTCCATTTAATATTGTATGTGCCGGGGTTAATACTAATTGCCGAAGCGGTTATTGAATCACCTACACAAGCACTCGTTGGGCCAACTAAGCTGAATGTAATTCCGGTACAATTCCTAGCATAACATTTTACCAGTGAAGAATAAACAGTATCAATACATGGTGCTGGTCCGATTGTGCGCACAATAATTGTTGCAGAATCATTAAGACTTAGCCCGGTGAGCAAATGCGACAAGCCGAGGCTTCCTGTTGAAGGTGTAGTAAAAGGTCCCCCATTAATACTTACTTCGAAACCGGTTGCAGTTGGAACAGGATCCCATGTAAAATTAATGGTAGCGCTTGTGCTCGTTCCGCAATTTACTGTTGTAGGTAATATTTTCTTTATCACATGAACCAATACCGCATTGCTTGCTAAGCTTGCGCAGCCATCCTTAGAACCGATAACAGTAATGGTATGATTCTGGTTACGCAAATAGTTTAATACATTTGAGCTTCCTATTTGTACAGGCGAGAACGCGTCATAAAAAGTATATCCTCCGTTTAGTCCGGCCGGTAATACTAAAAAATGTGAACTGTCACCTTCGCAAATACTATCATTGGATGTCAACGAAAGTGTAACTGTTGGTATTGGTTTTACTTTGATTATGATGGTTGTGGATAAAGGGCTCTGACAGCCGTTGATATCCGTTGCGCTTACTCTTATTGTATCGTGGTTATTTAAAGTTGAGTTATTGTAAATGTTTGATGCGGAATTTTGTACCGCTGTTGAGTTGAGGTAAAAAATATAATTCAGGTAATTTCCGGGCGACGCTGTGAACACCACGGGAGAGCCATCACAAATGGTATCGTTAACTGCGTTAGAAGATAAAGTAACAATGGGCAGCGGATTAACCAATATTGATTGTGATGCTGTATCAGAGCATCCATTATCATTTACAATTAAACTTACGTTCTTAATTCCCGATGTTGCCCATGTTAAATTATACGGGCCCTGTCCTGTACCTGAATTAATTGTTGCACCATTAAAGTTCCATATATAACTTGATGAAGCTCCCGCTGTACCTGTAAAAGTCGCAGTTGCAGTTTCACCGGGACAGATCTGCGCATCAAGTGTGAATGTTGCTACCGGCGTTGGTTTTACAACTATTACTTTGGTCGTATAATTGGTACAGCCTAAATTGTTTGTGGCCAATAAACGAACAATAGGTGTATCGGGTGCAAGTGTATAAGTATGCACGCCGGGACTTTGTGATGATGAACCTGTTGCATCACCAAAGGTCCATACCCATGAAGAAATGGTATCAACGGTTGTATTGGTAGTATTGGTAAAGAGAACGCTTAAAGGTCCGCAGCCAATTTGAGGTGAAACTGTAAAGTCGGGGTTAGGTGCTTTTTTTACAGTGATGTAATTGTTCCTTGGAAGCGATACCTGGCATCCATTACTATCTGTAACGGTTAAGTTCACATTGTAAACACCATCGTTTGAATATATTTTGCATGGACTGTATAATGATGATGAGGTGTTATCTCCAAATGTCCAGTTGTACGTATATCCTGTTCCTGTCTCGGAAGTATTGTTAAAGCAAACTGTATCGGAGAGCGCACAAATGCTAAGGTTAGGTGCAGTAAAATTAACTTTAGGTGGAGAGTAAACCGTAATTGTCATGGTAGCAACACTGCTGTCACCATTTAAACAATATGATTTTAACGTGACAACATATGTGGTATCGTTTCCGGTGTTCTTATTAAAAGTATGTATTGGGTTTTGTACGCTGCTTGGCGCGGAGCCATCACCAAAGTTCCATGTTCTTGTGCTGGTAATACCTGTAGAGGCATCTGTTAATTGAATAGTAAAAGGAGAACAGCCTTTTGGAGGATTAATACTACTCGTAATTGCTGCGGTACATTGAGCGTTGATTTTTTCACCGAAGAGTGTGAAAAACGAGAAAAACAAAAAATAGATAAGGTGAATTTTGTTTTTCGGCATCAGTAAATAGGGGCGTTTTTTACCTGCATTTTAAATCGTTACTAATATACATAACATGCGCATACCCACCACATGAATTTGCACATATTTTTATGAAAAACCGGAAAAAATATTACTTTTTGTACCCCAGGATACTTACTCCGCAACAGTTGGAGTCAGAAAAATCTGTTTCGATATAATAAACCCCTGTGGCAGAGCAGTTGTAGCTGATAGCAGGGTAATATTTTTTGGATGCTTTGTTATAGCTGCTGGTAATTAGTTTATGGTTTCTGTCGTAAAGATTAACCATCATTTTCCCTTTTGCGGTAGAGTTATCACATACGGTTAATACATAGCTGTGGTCTTTGCTGAACACATAGGAGAACTCGGTTTTTTTGCTCGACTCAAATGATTTTACAAAAGTAAATTCGTTCAATTGAGAAGAACACTTATCTAAAAAATCTTCATTGTCGCATTGTGAGAAACCCTCGAGAGCGGCGATTAAAAATATGATGCTAAAAAATGTAAGGGCTTTTACGTTATTCATCGTATACTAATTTTTAATTAAATTATTTCTAACGTCAGTTATAGTCGAAGCAATTTTAGCAAACTGCTCGTTGGTTATTTCAACATGGCTCTCTGTGCCGCTTTCTACAACCAGCATGCCATTCACTTCCTTGGTAACAGGCTCTTTCTCTATGTAAACTATTTTAACATCGGCAAATAGTTTTTCTATGTCTTTAACATCTTTAATGATGGTAGCAAAAGCAGGATCGTTTTTGAAAAGATCAATTAAGATCACAATTTGTTCAAGAGCAATTTTTTGTTCTCCAACACGGTCCATCATTTCCTTGCTATTTGTTTTTAATGCCACTTGGCAGGCAAGGTGCATGGATTCTATCCAGCCGCCTGTAAGCATAAGCACACTCACATTCTCCCGTTTTTGTTTCGAAAGGTAATTGTTCATTTTTTCAAAACTTGAAGTAGATATATATATGATAGAATCCAGCTTACCATTATTGGATGATAATCTTTTTAATGTCTCAAAGTCGAAGAACTGTCCGAGTTTAAGATCATCAGCCAATGAGCGAATAGTGCTGAGGTATTCAAGTGATGTATATGTTTTCTCGTAAAGGTTAATGTATCCAAGGTCTGCACCAAATACACCAAGGTTGGTAGCCTTTTTAAACGTATTTAAATAATTTTCTGCGTTAGATGTATTGTTCAGCATCCCTTTGTCATATTCAACACCGGTTTCCTTAATAATGGAAGTGATCTCTAATGGAGAAGGGACAGATTTTATGACCTGGTTAATGTTCTCGTTCGACATAGCAAGCTCTGCGCTCTGTTGTACTTCCGACATAATATCATCAGTAGTATCTTTTTCTTTTGTTCCACCGCATGAGATCGCAAACACGGTTGAGAATAAAAGTATGTACGTTTTATAATTCATATCACGTAGTATAATTTCTTCAAAAGTAGTTTATATTACTTATTTTCATACACAATTTAGTATAATTTTTTGATGCAATTCCTTAAAAAGCACCTGAATAGCTTTCTGTTATATCTCCTTGCTTTTGCTTTCGGGGTAAAAGAACTGAGGGAGCCTGATATCTGGTGGCAGCTTCTTTCCGGAAAATGGATGCTTGCGCATAAGGCCATTACCCGTGTTGATGATTTCTCTTTTACTCATGCGGGAGTACCCTGGATAAATGTGAAATGGCTATACGAAATTTTTATTTCGCTTCTCGAAAAGGTGTGCGGCCCTAATGGCGTTATATTATTACAATGTATAATAAATGCGCTGCTCGTATATGTAATGATCAAAACAATGAAGCTTATCGCGAAGTACATGAATGTTACGTTCTCTTTTTCTTTTGCAGCAATTTGTATTTGGTTGTTTTTCATAATTTCTGAATCACGTATGGCAGGCAGGCCGGAGATGGTCAGTTTTTTAATGATCTCGGTTTGTTTTTATATTCTGCTGAATAATCCGAAACTGGAATGGAAAAAGGTATGGTGGCTCGTTCCTTTACAATGCCTTTGGGCAAATATGCACGAAGGTTATCCACTTGGATTGATATTGATAATTGCATTTGTTGCAGGCAATACATTTTATTATTTCAGAAATAGACAAGCGGCGGATAAACAAGTATTGATCCGTTCCGTTTTATTATTTGCTGCAATGCTTGCGGCCATTCTTATTAATCCATATGGTATCCAGCTCTGGAAACAACCGTTTGAGATCTATGGTCAGCTTGGCGCAAATAAATTTACCACTGAGCTTTATAATTTTACGCATAGTGAATACTGGACACTGCAAGCCAAATTGCATATTGCTTTGTTTGTTATTGTTTTAATTTTTTGGATCAAAAGATTAAACGCTTCTAAAAAGAACAATTACAATTTTGCTGAACATTCCAATGTGATCATCGCTTGCATCCTGCTTATTTTTTTAATAGGCTATTTATCATTTACCGCGAACAGGAATATTGCCATTGCTGAATTAATAATCATTCCGTTTTTACCAACGGTATTGATATTGACTTTTAAGAGTTTAAAGATCGACAAGCTGAGTTTTTATAAAGGTGTACAGAAGAGATCTGCATTGATCGTTGGAGCAATTTCAATTTTTATATACATAAGTGTGGTAAGCAATAAATATTATAAGGCAGTTGATTCGCAAAATAAATTTGGCTTTCACATTAGCTTATTACATAACCCATCGGGTGCAGCGGAGTTTATTAAAAGACATTCTATAAAAGGTCCGGCCTTTTCAGATTATTTTGTTTCATCCTATATGATGTGGTCCATGTATCCCAATTTTAAATCGTACATCGATTTGCGCGACCTGGATATTTATTCGCCTGAATTTTTTGAGCAGTATATGCAATTGATCCTGCATCCCGAAAAGTTTAAAGAGCTGGATGAGAAATATAATTTTAATTATGTGGTCATCAGTACTTCTCAATTATTGAAACTGCAGCTTGATCTGTATTGGAAAAAAGGATATAACATGGTGTATGTAGATCCTGTAGCAGCGATTTTTTTAAAGGAAAGTGAAAGCAACAATGCAATCAATTCAAATTTACAGATACAATCCTTGTTTACCTGGCCGCGAAATATTGATGAGCCCAAATGGTGCAGTGCTTTAAATCATTTCATGAATCCTTATTATAGCCTGGAAGATGAAAAAGAAAACATGGCTCCTGTTTATGCCGCCTTATTTTATGACCAGGTACAAAATTACCCATTAGCAATAAATATATTGTTACCACAAATGAATGCACTTCGTGATAATTTATATGCCCGTGGCACAATGGCAAAAGTGTATAAAGATTATGCGAATGTTACTGAGGATCCTGAATTACGTAAGAGGAGGGAAGATACTGCGAGTTATTTTGTGAGAGGGATGCGTTAAATAACTGAACATAATGCGCTCCTATGTTTGTATTAGCATTAAATTTAAGTAAAGGAATGAGGGAAAAGGATAAAGATTTTCAGTGCGCTAAAGCCATAGAGCTTGTCTAACATGCAAATCCCCTTTTTCCTTTACATCAACTTTGTACAGTTCAACTGAGCGTAGAGAGCTCGTATGAATTAGGATCGTTAAAGCAGGATGTAAATTTCATTCCGTAACCACTAAAACAAAAGTACAATGAAAAACCAAAAATTCACAGTAGGAATTGATGTATCCAAGGATACACTAGATGTTTATTACAACACGCAGGAAGGTCAAGAAATTTATCTGAAAGTAGGTAATGACTCAAAAGGTCATGCAAAGCTTTTGAAAACAATAGGGAGAAATCATTTGTACGTAATGGAAACCAGCGGTCCTTATTATTTAAGGCTTGCATTTTTTCTTGAGTCGAAGGGAGTTAAAGTAAGTGCAGAAAATGTGTTGCAGGTTAAACGCTATATACAAATGCATAATGAGCGTAATAAGACTGACAAAAAAGATGCAAAATGGATCTGGCACTATAGTCAGCATAGGGAAACCAAACAGTGGAGAGTGCCCAGTAAAGAGCAGTTAGAAAGCCAACAACTGATAAAGGCGCTTGAATTATTGAGTCGCCAAAAAACAATGTTAATTAACCAGCAGCATAGTTTAAAAGTAGTGCCCTTTCAGGATAAAGCTGTTTTGAATAGCTTGGGCAAATTGATAACTCAATTGGGAATTCAGATCAAAAAACTGGAAGCGGAATTGGATAATAAAATATCGAACTGGGCACCCCAGGAATTGAAAAATATAAAGAGTATACCGGGTTTAGGAAAGCGAGCCACAGCTATGCTAATAGTGTTCACAGATGCTTTTAACAAAGTGGACAACTATCGTCAGCTAATATCGTTGGCAGGATTAAGCCCCAAAATATTTACAAGTGGAACGAGCGTAAGGGGTAAGATTCGAATATGTAAAATTGGAGGCGGATCTCTTAGAAACATCCTGTATATGTGCAGCATGAGTGCCATCAAATGTAATTTGGCATGCAAGAACTTATACGAACGACTACGTGCTAAGGGTAAAAACGGAAAGGTTGCATCGATTGCCGTGTGCAATAAGCTTTTAAAACAGGCATTTGCTATTGCAAAAAGTGGAAGAAGATATGACCCAACTTACTTTAATGCAGTAGTGAAATAAAACAACATTTTTTCTTGTTTTTTTACACAGTTCATGTTAGGAGCTGGTTGGGTCTGTCTTAGGCTAGTTTAACTTTTTTGTTGAGTAGTTCCACATTGAAATTTATTTTCGCATTCAATGCTTTAAAAACTTTGATGATTGTTTCGAATCGTGCGTCAGTCAAACTATTTTCAAGTTTTGAAATTTGTGCTTTCTTAACACCAACAAGCTCTCCAAGTTCCTCTTGTGTCAAGTGGCGTTCTTTGCGAGCTTGTTTAATAGCTTCGCCAAGCAAGTCAAGGCGTAACTCTTGTTCAAAGGCTTCACGCTTGCTAGTCCCTCGTTTACCAATATGCTTGTCGGTAATTTCGTCTAGGCTGTATGTTTTTAAAGTTGTCTTTTTCATTTTTTTCGATTTTTTTGTTCAATGTAAAGTCTTCTAAGTCTCTCTGCTTTATCGAGATCTCCATGCGGAGTTTTATCTGTCTTTTTAATAAGTCCGTGAGTGGAAATTACAACAGTATTAACCTTGTCTGTTTTATCCCAAAACGCAAACAATCGGTAGTGTGTCTTATTAAATAGTGTTCTAAACTCCCAGATTTCTTCAGTCAGTTTTTTAAAAAGCTCTTTGTCGTTAGTTATTTGAGCTTTTCTAATATTATAGATTATTTTTTCTCTTGCTTTTTTGTCAAGGCTGTCAAGGAACTTTGCGGCCTCCTCTAAAAACTGAATCTGAAATTTTTCTGTCACTCGATAAAGATTTCTACAAATATACGAGTTTCCTTATTAGGAAACAAATTTTTCTATGGAATTGTCGGACAACTAGCCCCTACGTTTTGGGGGTTTGCGATGGTGGGGTTTATTAGCACTAAACTTCATTCGGAGAACTGAACTTCCAATAACCACAAAAGTGTCTGCGAAGCACATCACCCCCGCTATCGCAAACCCCTTGTGTGTGCCTTGAATGATAAATATAGTTCTTTGATTAATGAAAGAAAGCCGGAGAGTGAAAGTCTCTTAAACGTGGTTTTAACGTCCCAAAGTTTTAGCAAGTCGCAAGGTGGTATTGAGTAATTGATGCACTGAAGTAAGCGAGACTGCAAACATCTGTACTGACGAACAGAAACTGAATAAGAGGCAAGCTTGAGTGGGTAAGGTAGCACACCATATCGAAGCGCAAAGAAAACCAAACCTCAAGCTTGTAGATTCAGCAGTGATAGATGGAAGGCAATTTTATCTTACCAAGGGAGCCCCTAATTACATAGCAATATGTGAAAGGGAGTCAGCCGAGGTCATAGTAGTTGCAGCAACGAGCCCCGCTAAAAGTTGGGAGGCCTCACAAAACAACGAAGGACCGAACATTAAGTTGTTTCCAATTCGATAAAGATTCGCCGAGTGCGGAAGCTTTATCCTAAAAGAGAAACAGAGAAAGAAAAGAGTAAAACAAATTAAGATGATTGAGCAAGTACTAAACCGAAGAAATATGCAACTGGCATATCGTCACGTAAAGCAGAACCAAGGTTCAGCAGGAGTAGATGGTATGCAGATAAAGGAGCTAAGCAGCTATGTGAAACACCACATAGGCGAAATAGCAACAGCATTATACAACGGAAAATATTTGCCACAGGCTATCTTAGGAGTATCGATTCCCAAGAGCAATGGAAAAACACGGCTGTTGGGCATCCCAACAGTAGTAGACCGTTGGCTCCAACAATGTGTAGCACAAGCCATCACGCTAAAATTTGAGATGGAGTTTACGGCATACAGCTATGGATTTCGTCCGAACAAAAATGCTCACCAATGTATACAACAATCACAGCAATACATTCATGAAGGATATCAACACATAGTAGATATCGACTTGAAAAATTTCTTTGACGAAGTAAATCATACTTTATTACTTCAACTGTTGC
>CAZQIC010000069.1:0-24036 GCA_964593555.1 uncultured Bacteroidia bacterium
TAACAAGTAGCAGCCAGGATTATGGAGTTTATTTTACCAACTCTGCACGTTCAAACGCCATTGGTGGCACTACGAGTGGAGAAGGAAATTTAATTTCAGGGAATACGGAATATGGAATACATTTGAATGGAGCTGTGAGCGTTCCTTATTTAAATGTTATTTATGGCAATATTATTGGCCCGCAAAAAGATGGATCAACATACGTAACCGGTAACCTGCAAACGCATGGTATTTACCTGGACCGCTCACGTAACAATATAATTGGATCATCTGTATCTGGAGGAAGGAACATTATATCAGCTAATGAAACTGCCGGTATATATATTACGGGGACAAGCTCAACAGGTAATACAATAAAGGGGAATTATATTGGTACCAGCAGTAATGGTGCAGGCTTCATAACCAACAGTACGCAGGATCATGGAATATATACCTACACTGATTGTGCTGCCGTTACAATAGGCGGAATAGTTGCAGGAGAAGGAAATGTTATTTCAGGTAACAATAGCGACGGTGTTTATCTTACCAATACTGCAACAACGGCCTCTTTATTTAGAAATATTATTGGGCCTGCTGTTGACGGGTCAACTTTGTTGAGTAGTAATCAAACTTATGGTGTTAATATTTCATCGTCTCCTAATAATATTATTGGAGGCAGTTCCAGCGCATACAGAAACATAATTTCTGCTAATGGCAATTCCGGAGTTTATATTATAGGTAGTGCTTCTACCGGAAACCAAATTAAAGGCAATTACATTGGAATGGCCTCTAATGGTACTTCACTGATTGCTTCTTCCGCACAAAGCCATGGCATAAATTCAGCATCTACATACAATACTATTGGAGGAACAATAAGTGGAGAGGGAAATTTAATTTCCGGGCAAAGTACAAATGGTTATGGAATTCTTCTTTCCACTTCTAATAATAACAAAATATATGGAAATGTAATTGGATTGTCCGATGATGGGCTTAGTGATCTTGGTGTAAATAATCAACTTTATGGAATTCATTTCTCAGGTTCAAGTAATAATATTATAGGAGGCAGTACAACTGCTACCCGCAATATTATTTCAGGAAATCAAGGAACAGGAATGTATGTAAGCGGGTCATCTAATAATAACACTATAACAGGTAATTATATAGGAATAGCCACCAATGGAACCTCTTTTGTAGCCGGCAATTCCCAGGATTATGGAATATATGTTTTAACAAGTTCCAGTGGGACTATTATTGGGGGAACTAATACCGGAGAAGGTAACGTAATTTCAGGGCAAAGAACTACAACAGGATTACCTGCTTCAGGTATTAATTTGAATGCGTCTTCTAGTACAATAATTGGCAATACTATTGGGCCGCAAGCAAATGGATCAACCTTTTTAACCAATGAACAATTGCGTGGAATAACATTAGTTTCATCAGCAAATAATATTATCGGAGGAACATCATCTGCATATAGAAATGTAATTTCTTCTAATGGCGAACATGGTATTTATATTTCAGGCGCTACTGCCACCGGTACTGTTATTAAAGGTAATTACATTGGTATAGCTAGTAATGGTACATCATTTATTACCAGTAATTCCCAGGATAATGGAATATATTTTTCCGAGACAGCTCCTGCCACTACTATTGGCGGAACCAATACAGGTGAAGGCAATGTTATTTCCGGCAATGGTGCCGACACAGCTCATGGAATTTATATGAATAATGGCGGTAATGAAGTATATGGTAATTATATTGGTCCAAAAGCTGTAGGAACAACAACCCTTGATCCGACTAATAACCAGGACTATGGGATATATATAAATAATACAGCGGGCAATATTATCGGCGGAACATCCTCCGGCCATAGAAATGTAATTTCAGATAATACTTCTGCAGGAATTTATATAACCGGGGCATCAGCAACCGGGACATTTATCAAAGGTAATTATGTCGGCATTGCAACAAACGGAACATCTATTATTGCCGGGAACACGCAGGCTTCAGGTGTTTATATTTTGTCATCCGCTAATAACAATACAATAGGCGGCATAAATTCAAATGAGGGAAATATTGTTTCGGGTAACGCTACATATGGTATCCAATTGGCATCAACTAGTAACTATGTATATCAAAACATAATTGGGCTCCAGGCAAATGGTTCTTCTTTTGTTACTTCAAGTGCGCAATCAAGCGGTATTCGTATTGCCGGAGCCTCTGATAATATCATAGGAGGCAGCACTGCCTCTTATAGAAATACAATATCGGGCAATGCTTCCTCAGGAATAAGTGCCTCCGGTACTTGTACCGGGAATGTTATTAAGGGAAATTTTATTGGCCCAATTTCTGCCGGAACATCAACGGTTGCCGGTAGCGATCAGGATCATGGAATTTCATTTTCTATAGCGGCTGCTACTGCGAATACAATTGGTGGTACAATTTCAGGGGAAGGAAACGTGATTTCAGGTAATGCGGATAATGGTATTTACTTTGTATTGCTTACAGGTACTGTTGGAAATTATATATATCAAAATACTATTGGTTTGCAGGCGGATGGAGTCTCTTTGCTTGCTGGGTTTGCTGGGCATTCCCAAGATAATGGAATTAAAATAGATGGAGATGATAATAATATAATAGGGGGAAATTCAGCTTCGTATAGAAATGTTATTTCTGATAATTTATCGGCAGGGATTTTACTTACCGCCTCCACAAGTACCGGGAATGTTATTAAAGGGAACTATATCGGAACTACTTCTGCAGGTGCGAGTATCTCCGGTTCAGGGCAGGACTACGGTGTACATATTTCTACAGCGAAGAATAATCAAATTGGAACAGGCATTACTGCCGATGGGAATATAATTGCATATAATACTTCTGCCGGAATTTATTTTCAAAACGCAGGATCATCGGGTAATCTTATTTCCAGGAATCTTATTTATGGAAACACAGCCAAAGCGATTAATCATAATAGTGTTGGTAACGCTACTTATGCAGCACCCACAGTTGATTTTAATTTTACTGCCACAACTGTAAGTGGAACAGCAACAGCTGGTGATATAATAGAAGTGTTTGAATCCGTTACATCCTCATCAGTTACGACATCTGTAGTTTGTCAATCTGCTGAAGTATATTTGGGAACTACTACAGCCAATGGCGCAGGGATTTGGACACTGACTAGTGGTTTTACTTTAACAAGTCGGGGAACTCCTATTGCAACTGCGCGGCCTTCAGCGAACAATAATACTTCCGAATTTGGTTGTCCACAAATGATTTCTTTGCCAATTGATCTGTTGTTTTTTAATGCGACAAAAACAAATGAAACAGCCGTTAAAACGTATTGGCAAACGGCAACTGAAATAAACAACGATTATTTTACGGTTGAAAGAAGTGCCAATGGAATTGAGTTTGAAGAAATTGGAATGGTTGATGGGGCGGGCAATAGCTCATCTGTTCTTAGTTACCAGTTACCGGATAACCTTAGAGCTAATTATGGATTAACCACTCTTTATTATCGCCTCAAACAAACGGACTTCGATGGAAAATATTCCTATTCTCAAATTGTGCCTGTGAATTTTGATAACAGTTCGTTTTCTGGGTTCAATATTTATCCTAATCCTACTACAGCTGATAATATAAATATTGCCATTTCAGGAGATGCGAATGATGAGGTGCTGATTATTGTTCGTGATGTTTTAGGGAAAGAGTTGTATGCAAAAGCGTTTATTATAGATTCCAATTCCATAACAATAAAATTGTCTGATGGGTTTTCTCTTGCTTCCGGGGTTTATACAATAGCTGCTTCAAGCAATGATAAAATGGTAAGCAAAAAAATTGTTGTAAAATAAATTTTCAGACTAGGATTTCTCCGGTCATCTCTTTGGGAATATTAAGCCCCATTATTTTCAAGATCGTAGGCGCAAGGTCGGCAAGTTTTCCCGGCTTTATTTTTTTGTGATCACTGTCAATCAATATTACAGGAACAGGATTGGTGGTGTGTGCGGTGTTTGGCGATCCATCCTCGTTTATAACATAGTCGGCATTACCATGATCGGCAATAATAATAAATGAATATCCATTTTTAATCCCCGCCTCTACAACTTTTTGCAAGCAGGAATCAATCGTTTCCACCGCTTTTATAATGGCATTATAAACACCTGTATGTCCAACCATATCCGGGTTAGCAAAGTTGAGGCAAATAAAATCAGTTTCATTTTTATTTATTTCTGTGACAATGGCTTCGGTTACTTCGTTTGCACTCATCTCGGGTTGGAGGTCATAAGTGGCCACTTTTGGTGAAGGGACCATAATTCTTTTTTCTCCCTCAAATTCTTTCTCTCTACCTCCTGAAAAGAAAAAAGTTACGTGAGGATACTTTTCTGTTTCTGCAATCCGTATTTGCTTTTTTCCTGCTTGTGCAATTGCGTCTCCAAGTGTATTTAATAAATTGTCTTTATCGTAAACAATATTTACATTTTTAAATGTATTGTCGTAATTGGTCATCGTTACATAATGCAAGGATAATTTTTGCATTCCCATTTCAGACATATCCTGTTGAGTAAGCGCTTGTGTTATTTCCCGGCATCGATCTGTACGAAAATTGAAACAGATAACAACATCGCCATTCGTTATGCGGGCGAATGGAGTCCCATTGGCATCTGTTCTAACAATCGGCTTAATGAATTCATCAGTGATATTATTGTCGTATAATTTTTTAACAGATGCAATTACATCAAGCGTTTTTTCTCCTTCTCCCTTGGTTAGCATATCATAAGCGATCTTAACACGTTCCCAGCGTTTGTCTCTGTCCATGGAGTAATATCTCCCGATCACTGTTGCTATTTGCCCTACGCGTGTTTTTAAAAATGTTTCCAGGTTTTCTAAAAAAGCTAACCCGCTTTTAGGATCAGTATCCCTTCCATCGGTAAATGCATGAATAAATAATTGATCCTTCCTGATATTATTTTCTTTCGCCATATCGCATATGGCTTTCAGATGATCGGTATGAGAATGTACACCACCATCAGATACAAGGCCAATTACATGTATAGGTTTGTTATTTTGCCTGGCATATTCAAAAGATTTCAGCAGCACTTCGTTTTTAAAAAAACTGTTGTCTTTTATTTCCTTATTTATTTTTACCAGGTCCTGGTACACAACTCTTCCCGCTCCTATATTTAAGTGTCCCACCTCCGAATTTCCCATTTGTCCTTCCGGTAATCCAACTGATTCCCCGGATGTTTTTAATGTGGCATTGGGAAAATTTTTCATCAATGAATCAAAGAATGGAGTATTGGATTGTGCAATTGCATCTGCCTTACTTTTATCGCCAAGGCCCCAGCCGTCAAGAATGATCAATGCTAATTTTTTCATCATTATTCTGTTTCAAAAATTATTTCAAAAATGCTTCCTGTGGGAATGTTATTCTTTACACTAATTTTGCCACCATGTTTTTCTACTAATTGCTTAACAATATAAAGTCCTAGGCCCGTGCCTTTGGTATTCCTTGTCTCTTCGTTCCCAATTCTATAAAATTTATAGAATATTTTTTCTTTCTCTTCGTCTATTATACCAGGGCCTTCATCCTGAACAGTTAATAGGATGGTTTGTCCTGTTTTTTTAAGCAAAACTTTTATTGTTGAATTTTTAGCCGAGTATTTTGCTGCGTTCTCAATAAGGTTTGAAATGATAGAATGAAAATTGAACGAGTCGATAGAAAAATCTATGTTGTTCTCTAATTCGGTAACAATATTATGATTTGTAAGAACTTGTTTTAATTTGTTTACGTCATTGTTAATATAAGAAGAAAGGTCAACACGTTCTTTGCTAATCTTGTAGTTGTTATTGTCAAACTGTGTGCTTAAAAGAATATTCTCAACAAGCGTATTGAGTCGTTCGGCATCCTGGTTTCCATTGCCGGCAATCTCATGCAATTTACTTTTATCGAGGTCTCTTTTTTGAATGGTCTCAAAAATTAGTTTTATTGAAGCTATGGGAGATTTTAATTCATGGGTAACTGACAATAAAAAATTCTTTTGCTGATTGGCAAGTGCTGCTTCACGCTTTAAATTAAGCCGAATGCGGATAATACCAAAGATCATCAGGGTCAAAAACACAAGCCCTTCACCCGCTATCATGAGCCAACGTGATTTTAGTTCATTGGTATTGGCATAAACTTTTGTATTTAAATTGAACAGGAGGTAGGCCCACCACATGAATTGAACAAATACATAAGATACCAGAAGGTAAAATAAAAATAAGCTTCTGGGTGTGTTATTGGTTTGCAATGATGTATAAATTAATTATCAAAGATAACCATTGCTTATTTTAATTACCTGTTTTGCAACATAATATTTGAATTTAAAATGATGATATTTGCCCCTTAATTATGATATCTACTTCCGCTTTTCTTATCCGGTTTTCAATTGTTATCGCAGTATTGTTGCTAATAGATATTTATGTTTTTAGAGGCATAAAAACAGCTTCGTCATCGATTTCTTCTGTTAAAACAAAACAAGTAATTTATTGGAGTTACTGGTTAATTAATATTGCGTTTGTTCTGTGTGCTATTTATGCGGTTTTAACCTTTGACCGCAGTGCTCCTCCACGTAACGGTATTTTTGTTTTTTTGTTTGGAGTGTTTGTGTTACTTACAATTCCTAAACTCATTTTTAGTCTATTTCTTTTGACGGAAGATATTTTCAGGATTTTGAGAGGAGTTGTGGTTGCAGGTGGTAGAGTAGTTGCCGCAGAAACGATGGATGCGGTTCCTGCATGGGTCGGTCGCAGAAAATTTATCAGCCAGTTGGGGATGGGTGTTGCTGCTGTACCTTTCGTTTCAATTTTATACGGAATTGTAAAAGGAAAATATAATTATAAGGTACATAAGGCAACAATTGCATTCAAGGATCTGCCCGCTGCATTTGATGGTTTTACTATAACTCATATTTCTGATGTTCATGCGGGAAGTTTTGATAGTACAGAGGATGTTAAGCGGGGGTTAGAAATGATCAATGAACAAAATTCTGATGTTATATTATTTACCGGTGACCTGGTAAATAATATGGCTAATGAGATGGATCCATGGATCCCGCTGTTTTCTAACTTAAAAGCGCGGCATGGAAAATACTCCATCACAGGTAACCATGATTATGGGGATTATACGGAATGGGAATCCGAAGAAAAAAAACGCGAGAATTTCGAGTCGTTCAAAGAAGTTCATAAAAAAATCGGATTCAAATTATTGATGAATGAAAATACCTACATAGAAAAAGATGGTCAGCGCATTGCATTATTGGGTATGGAAAACTGGGGTAAAGGTGGCTTTTCTAAATACGGAGATTTTTCAAAAACACTTAGTGGTATTGACTCCTCAGAGTTTAAAATTTTAATGTCACACGATCCTTCGCATTGGGATGAAGAAGTCTCTATACATAAGGAGCATATTCATTTGGCGCTTGCCGGCCATACTCACGGGATGCAATTTGGTGTTGAAATTCCCTGGATAAAATGGAGCCCAATAAAATATCGCTATCCACATTGGGCGGGCTTATATACAAGTAAAGGCAGGAATTTATATGTTAACCGTGGTTTTGGATTCCTTGGTTTTCCCGGGAGAGTGGGCATTTGGCCGGAAATAACTGTTATCACATTACAGAAAGCTTAATTTGTTATTTTGAAATGAGATATTAACTTTACACAAAATATAAAACTCTATGGGCTTTTTAAAAACAACAACAAACGACGATGGTGCTGGTATCTTCGCATTTCTTTATATCATGGTAGCGATCCTGACTTTTTTGGCGTTTATTTTTTTAGGATAAGCTTTCTAATCAAATTATTATGGCGAAATAATTTGTCTCTATAAGAGGCATTGTTTCGCTTTTTGTTTTTAATATACAATCAGACAAATGGATCAGATAAAAAATTACATCGAAAAAAATAAAGACAGGTTCGTCAACGAATTACTCGACCTGTTACGCATTCCTTCTGTAAGTGCGGACCCAAAATATAAAAATGATGTATTAAGAACCGCAGATGCAGTAAAAGAAAAATTGATCGCCGCAGGAGCAGAAAATGTTGAGATATGTCCAACCGCAGGTTATCCTGTTGTGTATGGAGAAAAAATAATTGACCCTGCGCTTCCTACAGTTCTTGTTTACGGACATTATGACGTGCAGCCCGCGGACCCATTGGAATTATGGACATCTCCGCCATTTGAGCCTGTTATTAAAAATGAAAAAATTTATGCACGTGGTGCATGTGATGATAAAGGCCAGGCATTTATGCATGTGAAAGCATTGGAGACAATGTTGAAAACAGATACGCTGGCATGCAATGTTAAATTTATGATAGAGGGAGAGGAAGAAGTTGGCTCAGCAAATCTTGGAAGTTTTATTAAACAAAACAAAAACAAATTAAAGGCCAATGTTATTTTAATTTCGGATACCAGTATGCTGGCCAATGATACACCATCTATAACTACGGGATTAAGAGGCTTGACCTATGTTGAAGTAGAGGTTACAGGTGCAAGTCGCGATCTTCACTCGGGCGTTTATGGGGGTGCTGTTGCAAATCCAATAAACATTTTAAGTAATATGATCTCGAAACTAAAGGATGAAAATGATCATATTACAATTAAAGGTTTTTATGATGATGTTCAGATCGTAAGTGATGAGGAAAGGAAAGAAATGGCAAAAGCACCATTTGATATTGATGCATATAAAAAGGATCTGGATATAAATGATATTCAGGGTGAAAAAGGTTACTCTACCATGGAGCGCACTTCTATAAGACCAACACTTGATGTGAATGGTATATGGGGTGGATACATTGGCGAAGGAGCAAAAACAGTATTGCCTTCAAAGGCCTTTGCTAAAATATCTATGCGTTTGGTGCCAGACCAGGAATCGACAGAGATAGCAAAACTTTTTAAAAGACATTTTGAAAGTCTCGCACCAAAATCAGTTAAGGTGCAGGTGCGTTTTCATCATGGAGGTGAACCTGTAGTTACTCCAACTGATTCGATAGCATACAAAGCAGCATCAGCGGCAATGGAAAAAACCTTTGGAAAAAAGCCAATCCCGGTGCGCTCAGGCGGCAGCATACCAATTGTCGCGTTATTTAAAACTGAACTTGGATTAGATTCAGTTCTACTTGGTTTTGGACTAGATACCGATGCTATTCACTCACCTAATGAGCATTTTGGAATATTTAACTATTTGAAAGGAATTGAGACTATTTCTCACTTTTACACCGAATATGTTAAATTATCCCGGTGATTTTTATTTTAGCTTAAACTTTCTTAATTTCAAGAGGTCTAACACCTTATAATTAAGCTTAAAATTAATGAAAGTATATTTCAAGTATTTTCTTTTTTTACCCTTTATAATATTATGCTTTGAGGGCTGTAAAAAGGATGAGCAGGTAATTATTCCTGGTAACGAGGCTCCTCCCGATCATACTATTCCCAATTCCACAAAAGAGAATTATATCAATAAGGTTTACATAAGCGTGTTGGGTCGGGAACCCGATTCTTCTGAGTTTTCACGCTCTTTCTCTATACTTAATCAAAATAATTTATCGGTCGCCAACCGTAAACAGTTTTTAGATAGTGTTTTGGCCGCACCTGTATATAATGACCGTCTTTACCAGATTGCAAGGACGGAGTTGTTGAATGATCTAGATACAAACGACATTACGTTATATATATATGTTTTCCAGGGCTTATTGGCAGATACAGTTAATGCGGCTTTTTGGCCGCAAATAATAGCGGAAAAGAAAAGATTAGATACCCTTAAAATGGTTAGTGCTGATCTAGCATCCGGATCAATTGATATCATTGAGTTACATAGAAGGTGTGTAAATAATTTTTTCTACGATGAGATAAACATGGGTACAGAAAATTTTGTTGTTTCCATATTTCAGAATTTTTTGTTCCGTTATCCAACTGCCTCTGAACTTTCTGAATCAAAAACAATGGTCGATGGTCAGAATGCGACGGTGTTTTATACTATAGGAAGAACAAAGAATGAGTTTATAAATATCCTTTTCACCTCTAATAATTATTTTGAAGGACAGGTAAGAACTCTTTTTGTAAGGTACTTGTTTCGTCAACCTTCATCAGCTGAATTGAGTTCTTATACGGTAATGTATAAAAACTCTATGGATTACAAAGGATTGCAAAAGGAGATATTGTCGTTAAATGAGTATGTTGGAATTCAATAACAAAAAAATGAACAGGATCGTTTACGGATTTTTATTTGTTGGCCTTTTGATTGCAGCAATAAGTTGTAAAAAAGAAAAAAGCTATGTTTATGAAGTAGACAATGTAAATGTTGCAGCTGATGGCTCTTCCAAGCCGAATCAAAAAACAACCACGGAATTTATTTCTATTGCGTATTCTGATTTGTTTGGCGCAACTATCAGTAATAATGAGTTGGTAAAATTATCAACTGCATATTCAGCGTTCGGTGATAAAAAACTGATCGAAGAAATAATCATCAAGAATTTTTTGAATAAATCCGGCGTTATTCTACCCACAAAAACTCAGATGAATTCAAACCGTAATTTATTTGTTAGCAATGCGTATAAAAAATTATTTAATCGTGAACCAAACGAGTTTGAGGTTTGGGGAATAACAAATATGCTTACAGCAGATACAGGCATAACACCTGAGCAGGTGTATTATGCTGCTATGACATCTAACGAGTATAGATATTATTAATGAGACTTAGCTTTTATAAATACGCAGTATGCAATGAAAGCTCTAGTCGAATTAATCCCGATGAGTATCGGGATATGAGAACAAAATATTTTGAATAAAATGAACAGAAGAAGTTTTCTTAAAAAAACAGCGATTGCAACTGCAGGAACTTTTGTTGTGCCATATATTCTTCCTTCGGGAAGATTGTTTGCGGCAACTGGTGCGCGTAAAGCGAACCATGTGGTTGTTTGTTTGTTTGCGGGCGGTGTAAGAAATCTTGAAGCGATGCAAAAAGCTGAAGGAAATTTAATGCCCTATACCTTAACGGGAAGTGAACCAATTTCTGCAAGTATAAGTGCTGGTATGACAGCTATCGCTGCGCCTAGTGGAACTCGCCTACAGAACGATGGAACACTTTTTAAAGAATTTAGATATAAGACAGGGCCAACCGGACATTTCAACGGACATACAACCGCGGTTACCGGCGTTTATACTTCTACAGATCTTAATCTGAAAGAACATCCTGAGTTCCCGACCATTTTTGAATACTATCGTAAACATAATTCTCCAACAAATTCTGCTTTAAATGCTTGGTGGATCTCGAATTCACTCGGACCATATCCTGCATTGAATTACAGTCGCGATACCAATTATGGTGCATTATATGGTGCGAATTATATTCAACCGGCCTCTATTATTAGTTTGGATGGATACGATGTGCTAGGAAATCCCAAGACATTTTCTGCAGGAGCGCAATCGAACGTAAAAGATCTTCGTGGTTTTTTTGATAATAATTTTGCAAATCAATATGATCCGCAAAAAGCCGGTGTGGTAAATCCCGATATGGATGCTGCACAATTGGAGAGTTTTGTAAATACGTCATTTTCACAAGCCTTAGCGGGGCAGTATAATGACCCGTGGTCACTTGGTTTTATGAGTCCTGATATGTTCAATGTTTTCTTTGCTGAAAAAGTTATTGCACAATTTAAACCGGAGCTGCTTGTAGTGAATATGCAGGATGTAGATATTGCGCACTCTAACTTTACCGCGTATTGCAACAATATGAGAAAAGCAGATTATGCATTATGGCATTTGTGGAACATGATCCAATCAACTCCGGGAATGATGGATGATACAATTCTTATCGCGGTACCGGAGCACGGCAGAAATCAGCAAAATAATTCTCTTGTAGATGCTTATGGCCGTTATGCACTTGATCACACAAACGATCCAATGGCACGTGAAATATTTTGTTTAATGTTGGGGCCATCTGGAGTAGTTGTTCAGAATCAGCAAATAAGCACGGTTGCAGGAGAAAGTATTGATGTAGTTCCAACAATAGCAAACATTCTTGGGTTTTATAATGATATCCCATCCTATTATCAAGGTCAAATGGGATCAAATTTATCACAGGCATTTATATAATGATATTGAAGAGAAAATATACAATTGTTTTAACGCTAACTGTATTGGTGACGATCGTTATAATAAATTCCTGTAAGAAAAAGGAGGAGTTGCCACCTAATCCATATGACAATGTGGATTACGGGAACAATAATCCAACAGATACAACCAACCCGGCTTCATTTACTGGCATACATAAAAATATTTTTTCGGTACGTTGTGCAATGCCCGGCTGCCACGATGGAAATTTCGAACCCGACTTTCGCACGGTTCAATCTGCTTACGCAACCCTGGTTTATCATCCGGTAGTAAAAAAGTTATCACCCTGGATTTTTCGGGTTGTACCTTATGATACTGCAAACAGTTGGTTTTGGCAGCGTATAAATCACCCCTTAATTGTTAGTGGCACTGATACATGTCAAGGACAAATGCCCTTGTATGCACCCGCTCTTTCATCTGTTGAGTTAGGAAGAATATCTACATGGATAATGAATGGCGCCAGAGACATGTTCGGGCAATCCGCTGTTTTTCCTAATACAGAACCAAAGATAATTTATTACGCACCTGTTGACAACATCACTTATCAAGCCATTGATACCAACAGAGGCAGCGTGTTTTATAATCCGTTTAAAGTGGATTCGGGATATACCTTTAAAATTGCGGTTGCACTTGAAGATGATAGTACGGCAGTATCTGCCTTCATAAATAATAAATTGAAATTATCTGTTAGTAGAAATGATTATTCTGGCGCAGTAGTGAATAGCAGTGGTTTTTATTTATCTGCCGCTGGTTTAAAACTATGGTTATTTAACGTGTCGGCAATCGGTTTTCCTAAGGGAGATACGGTGTTTTTTAGGTACTATACTAATGACGGGGATCACCCCAATGATACAGAATATCCAAGAACAGATATGATCGATCCTTATAAAACATGGTGGTCGTTTATTGTTAATCCATAGTTATGCAATTTAAGTTTTTATACATTATTGTTTTTTCGTTGTTATTGGCTTCTTGTAAAAAGGATGAGAGCTCGATAAGCGATGTGCCTGCAATTGAATTTGTAAGCGCAACTCCGGCAAGTGTAGTTGAATTTCAGGATAAACTTATTTTTACTATTTCATATACAGATGGAAATGGAGACCTGGGAGAAAATAGCTCTTCAGTGAAAAATCTTTTTTTAACTGATAGTCGTAATAATGTTATGTATAAATACAGAATTTCTCAGTTAGCTCCTGATGGTTCTTCGATTGCAATAAAGGGAACCCTCTCCGTTGAACTTAACAATACAGGAATTACAGATGGGTCTAATTCGCAAACATTTACCTATTCCATTTATGTTGTTGACAGGGCGGGAAATCAAAGTAATTCGGTTAGTACTACACCGGTTACTGTAACAAATTAATTTATGCGGGTAATCATTTTTTTTCTTTTTTGTATAATATTATTTTCCGGTTGTACACTACAACCAATTACAGTTACAAAGGTAGGAGAAGTTAAAGTGAAAAATTATTCTATGAAAGGTGCGACTGTTGAAATTAAACTAACCGTTAACAACCCTAACACATTTGGGCTGGGTATATATAAGTCCGATCTTAATGTCAAACTGAATAACGTGGATCTGGGCAGTGCCAAAATTGATAAAAAAATAAAAATAAAACGTAAAGCTGAAAAGGAGTATGATATTATTTTAAGTTCAGACTTTTCAAAGCTTGGTCCTGCAATGTTACTTTCACTGGGACAACTGTTTGTAGCAGGAAAAATGAATAATCCAACAATTACCGTTAATGGTGAACTCAAGGCTGGTAATTTATTTTATAAAAAAAAATTTCCTGTTGAGGTTAAACAGAAAATTAATTTGAGTCGATAAAATTTATTACCTCAATAAATTCACGTGTCCGGTATATTGGTGTTCCTCGGAAAAAACGTCTTTAACTTTTATTTTCCAGACATAAGTGTCGATTTGAACGGGTGTTGTTCCTTTCATTGTTCCATTCCATCCTGTGGTTAAGCTATTTGTAGAAAATATTAGTTGTCCCCAGCGGTCGAATATCATTAGCTGGTATAGGTCTGTGCCTTGATCAATGCCGGAATTTTTGGGAATGAAAATATCATTTATGCCATCGCCATTAGGAGTAAATGAATTAGGTATATAAAAAGTGTACTCTGCATCATTAATAATAATTATTTGTTCTATTGTATCGGTGCAACCATACTCGTTGTAAACAATAAGTTTTACAACATAGGATCCTGAATCGGAATAAATATGAGAGGGGTTTTGTTGACTTGAATGATTATCGCTGTTAAAAACCCATTTCCATTGAGTGGCATTTGTAGATTGATCGGTGAAATTTACAGTTGGCGCTGACATTGATGCAGGTTGTGGGTTTGCGGTGAAGGCTGCAATCGGTTTGTTATTAGCAACATTTATATAGGAATCTTTAGTAATAGAATCTTTTTTGCAGGGCGTTTCTATTACAACCTTTACAGGAAATATACCTGGAGTATTGTATGCGATGTTTATTGGATTTTGATCTGTAGATGATGAAGGTGAACCACCCGGGAAGGCCCATAAGTAAGTAGTATTTGCTATGTCACAGGAAATATTTTGCAATGTGAAATTTGTAGAATCACCTTTGTCGCAGTGTACAGTTTGATCGGCTGTAAAATCTGCATTAATATTTGTTAAACCACAGGAGGGAATACATAGTTTGGCTATTGCCGCGTCTGAACTTCCGCGGCAAGTAGATTGATAACAGCCGGGTGTTACAGGATAGTTGCCGTGAGTATATGCTGCCAGGTAAACAAAATTTCCATCTACAGCAATACTGCCACCGCCCAAACTAGTTTCGTTATTTGGGCTCGATGCATTTCCAGCTCCCATGTAGCCGGAACAAATTAAATTTCCACTTGGAGTAAATGCGGCGATGAACTGATCTTCGGTTCCTATGAATTGAGTTTGATAAGCGCAGGAGGTAACAGGAAAATCAGTACAGTATGTATCTCCGGCAACAACGACATTATTATTTACATCAATACCAATTCCTGAAATATAATCATTGGCCCCATTTGCTGATAAGCCACCTCCTAAATAGGTTGCCCACTGACGAACTCCGGAAGAATTAAATTTGGCAAGAAAACCATCTTGAGTTGCGCCGGGATTAATTATTGTTTGGTAGGTACCTGGGGTTGATATGTTATTCGGAGAAATAGTGGCACCACCGATGTACATATCGCCAACATTGTCAACTTTAGTGTCATAAATGTTTTCACGTGCGGATCCGCCGTAATAAGTTCCCCATTCTCTTTGTCCGCTTGAATTAAGTTTAAAAAGGAACACATCATTACTTCCTCCCCCATATGATATCTGATGCGCTCCTGTGGTGACAGGCAAATCACTTGAGTTGGTTGTTCCGGATACATAAATATTGTTAGAGACATCGCACGAAATACTTCCCGGGCCTTCATTGTCGGACCCTCCTATATAAGTGCCCCAGATTCTATTTCCTATTGGAGAAAATTTTACTACGAAAATATCATTATTGGCTGCCAAGCTGGCTTGGAAAGTGCCTGCTGTTGCAATGTTATTCGTCGAGTTTGTGCGTCCGGTCATCAATACATCGCCGCCTGAATCTATGTCAGTATCAAGAGCATAGGTGACACCGGAGTCGTCCCCATAAAAAGTTGCCCATAATCTTGTACCTGCAGACGTGAGTTTAACAAGAATAGCATTGGTGCCGCCTGCGCCTGTAGGGAATGTACTTAGGAAACTTGTTTGTCCTGTGGCCGCGCCTACAGGAAAATTTACCGATGAAGTGGATCCACAAAAGTAAACTTCGTTAGTCGCTGGGTCTGCACTCACTCCATATGTATCGTCTTGTGCGGAACCTCCGTAATAGGTAGACCATATAAGTGCTCCGGCAGAACTCAATTTGCCTATAAAACCGTCGAAGCCTCCGGCTAAGCTACTTTGAAAAGCTCCTAGTATAGGAAAGCCGGTTGATTGCGTTTTTCCAACAAAGACTACATTGCCTGCACCATCAGTAGCAATGCCTTTAGTGTCTTCGACTCTTGAGCCGCCGAAATAAGTTACCCAGGGATCTATAACAAGAGGTAGATTTTTATTGTAGTTGTCAACTGCAATAACAATATTATTTTCTTTGGTAAGCTCATACTTTGCTTTAACATCTTTTATTTTTCCATTTATTTCCTGGTAAACTTTCGGCATGAATTCGGTAAGTTCACCAAGCGATGTGGAAACAATAAGATTTCCGTCTTCGATTTTAATGTTGTTATGTCCTGAGTATTTTAGAATAATATCTCCTGGTTTTCCTCCAGGGTTTACTATAAAATCATATTTCAATCCCTCTGATTTGTTGCCTTTATAAAGTATATCAATGTTGTTGTAAATATTTTTTTGCAGAACGGAATTGTAACTTTTAATGTTGCTTAGGCCTGAACTACAATGTGGGTAATAGAAGTTTTTATATCCTTCTACTTCATCCATTTTTACTACGGGGGAAGTTGGGTTGCAACCGATAAAATCCACATCAATACGGTGAGTATAGTGTTTTAAGTTTTCCTGTACTTTAAATGTGGGTTCTGTTTCTTCCGGTTCTTCATCTGATTTAGAAAGAACATAGCTAATGCCGGTATTACGAATGAATAACAATGTTCCTCCACCATCGCCGGTGAAAAGAATGTCGGGGCGCAGGTTCCCCTCGTGATCGGCAACTTGTCCTTTGTTTTCGGTAAAGCCAATTACGTTCCCTCTCAGTTGAATGTTGGGGTTTGTGCTAGCTGATAAGTAATGCTGAAAAAAAACAAAAAATAAAAGAGAGAATAAATTATTTTTTATGCAGTAGTTGAAAATCATTTTTTGAAAAAATAATTATCTCAGTAAGTTTATGTGCCCAACGTATTCATGTTCTTCTAAAAAAACATCTGTTACTTTTATTTTCCAGACATAAGTATCTATTTGCACTGGTGTGGTTCCTTTTATTGTTCCATTCCATCCAGCGGTTGGGTTGTTAGTAGAAAATATAAGTTGTCCCCAACGGTTATATATCAATAACTGATACGCTTCTGCATCGGGATCAATGCCTGAATTTTTTGGAATAAAAACATCATTTATGCCATCGCCATTGGGGCTAAATGAGTTAGGTATGTAAAAAGTATATTCTGCATCATTAATAATAATTATTTGCTCAGTTGTATCTGTGCAGCCGTAATCGTTGTAGACAATAAGTTTTACGATATAAGATCCTGAATCAGAATAAGTATATGAGGGGTTTTGCTGGATTGAATTATTATCGCCTTCAAAGATCCATTTCCATTGACTAGCATTTGTGGATTGATCGGTGAAATTAACTGTTGGTGCTGACATTGATGCTGGTTGTGGATTTGCTATGAAGGCTGCAGCCGGCTTGTCTTTCTCAACATTTACATAAGCAGCTTTAGTTATAGAATCTGTAGTGCAAGGAGTTTCTATAACAACTTTTACAGGGAATGTACCTTGAGTGTTATAGACAATATTAGTTGGATTTTTCTCGGTTGATGTGGATGGTGTACCACCTGAGAAAGTCCAAGTGTAAAAAGTGTTTGATGTATCACAGGAAGTATTTAGAAGTGTGAAATTTGTGGAATCACCTCTGTCGCAAATCATGGTACGACTTGAATTAAAATCTGCTGTAACACTTGTTAAGCCGCAGGATGGGATACATAATCTTGCAACTGCTGCATCCAGACTTCCACCGCAAACCGATTGGTAACAGCCCGGTGTTACCGGATAACTACAATACGTTTGTGCAGTCAGGTAAACGAAATTTCCATCTACTGCAATACATCCGCCACCATAAGTTGTTTCGTTGTTCGGGCTTGTTGCGATTCCAACTCCAATGTATCCGGAACAAATTATATTTCCATTCGAAGCAAACACAGTAATGAACTGGTCTTCGCTCCCTAGAAATGATGTTTGGTATGCGCAAGACGTAACAGGGAAATCGGTACTATAAGTATCACCACTAACAACAACATTGTTATTTACATCAATACCAATCCCTGCGATATAATCATTTGCTACAGTTGGAGATATAGCTCCACCTAAATAAGTTGCCCATTGGCGAACTCCGGAGGGATTAAATTTAACAAGATAACCATCTGTAAGAATACTACCCGTACTATGAGCCGGTTGAAATGAACCAGCGGTTGCAATGTTATTCGGGGAATTGGTTTGACCTCCAATATATATGTCGCCAGCGTTATCTACTTTGGTATCATAAACATATTCAAAGCCAGATCCGCCATAATATGTTCCCCATTCTCTTTGTCCCGAAGAATTAAATTTAAATAAAAACACATCAAAACCGCCTCCTCCGGGAGTGAATTGGTGTGATCCGGTGGAAGTCGGGAAGTCTACTGAAATAGTATTTCCCGATACGTAAAAATTGTCAGACGCATCACAAGAAATACTTCCGAAACTTTCGTCTTTTGACCCGCCAAGATACGATCCCCAGATCCTGTTTCCGATAGAAGAAAATTTTAAAACGAAATTGTCGTTTTTGGTTCCAAGACTTCCGGTAGCAAGCTCAGTTTGAAAAGTTCCTGATGTAGAAATGTTATCGGTACTGTTGGTGCGCCCTATAAGCAGAACATCACCATTTGAATCGGTATCAATATCATAAGCTTGAGAAATACCATCGTCCCCGTAATAGGTTGCCCATAATCTTGAACCTGAAGATGTAAACTTAATAAGAGAAGCGTGACTGCCACTTGATCCTGCGGAATATGTGTTTTTAAAACATGTTTGCCCTGTCGCCGCACCTACTGGAAAATCGGTGGATGAAGTGACACCACAGACATAAACATCGTTTGTTGCAGGATCAGCAATGACACCAAGTATATTATCAGACTTTGTGCCTCCATAATAAGTGGACCACATGAGTGTTCCGGCAGAACTCATTTTACTCACAAAACCATCAAAGCCTCCGGCTTTACTAGTTTGAAAAGCTCCTAAAATAGGAAGGTTCGTTGATCCCAACCTTCCAACAAAAATTGCATTACCTGCTGCATCAGTTGCGATGCTATGTGAGTATTCATCCAATGAGCCACCGAAATAAGTTACCCATGGATCTATTATAAGAGGCACGCTTGCGTCATAATTATCTACTTTAATAACAACATTGTTTTCCTGTGTAAGCTCATATCTTGCTTTAACATCTTTTATTCTTCCATTTATTGTTTGGTAAACCTTCGGCATATACTCGGTAAGTTCACCTAGCGATGTTGATACAACAATATTTCCATCGTCGATTTTTAGATTATCCTGCCCTGAATATTTTAGAACAATGTCCTCTGTTTTTCCGCCGGGGTTAACTATAAAATCATACTTCAGTCCTTCTGATTTGCTACCCTTATAAAGAATATCAATATTGTTGTAAATGTTTTTTTGAAGAATAGAATTGTAACTTTTGACATGAGTTAAACCACCACTACAATGAGGGTAATAAAAATTTTTACAACCTTCTACTTCATCAACTTTTACAACATTAGAAATAGTATTACATCCAATAAAATCAACATCAACGCGATGAGTGTAATGTTTTAAATTCCCCTGAACTTCAAAGGCGGGTTCTGTTTCTTCCGGTTCTTCATCTGATCTGGAAAGTACATAGCTTACACCTGAATTGCGGATATACAACAATGTTCCTCCGCCATCACCTGTAAAAAGAATATCGGGGCGCAGATTTCCCTCGTGATCGACAACTTGTCCTTTGTTTTCGGTGAAACCAATTCCATTGCCTCTGAGACTGTTGGAATTTGTTTGTGCTACAAAATCATGTTTAGCAAAAGCAAGCAATAAAAAAAGGGGAAGTGTTTTGCTTTTAAGTATATGAGTTATGAGCATTTTTGTTTTTTTTACCGGGTATATGCTAAGTAAGCCATTAGGTGTATAATAACATGGACAGAAGGTATAATATTACAGATAGTCAGAGTCTTGATTTTCTAATAGAAAGGCCTTTTTTTATGATTTTGTGAGGTTTTCTAGCATATATTATTGGATGTCCGACATGGAAATTTCAACGAATTTTAATGCCCGTAATTTGTTAGCAAAACGGTTGATGAAAAATGGTATGGGCGGGAAATCCTACCCCCTTTATTAAGCATATTTGTATCTAACGCATACTTACTTAGTGATTCATCGTATAATCATATTGTTTTTATTGTTTGGATCGCAGCTCTTTTCTCAGCATGTGGTGACCAATACCGATAAAAAATATGAGGGTGAACTCTCTTTTAATGAAGATTATATAAAGCAAAATAAACTGAAAGCACTAACTGCTTCTGTAGCGAATAAGCCCGATAATAAAATTATAGAAGATAAGGGTTTGATAAAGGGGTATGAGTTTAATGCTGAAGGTAAACAAACAAGATTTTATTATACAGTAATTGGTACGATGCAGAAAAAAGAAATTGAAATTCCTCCTGTTTACAGAAGAGGAAAAAAAGTTTCAGGGGGGTATACCAAATCTGTTTTTACTTACAGTTATGATACAATAAGCACGCGGTACATTTATAATGAGAAAAAACATCTCATCATTAAAAGAACACGTTACGGCGATAGTTATAGTTCCTGGTATTATGATTACAATGAAGAGGGGATGGTTGTTAAACAAATTAATGCAAGAGAAACAAATCTTAATAGATGGGAAAATGATTTTAAATTAGGAGTGCAGTCAGTAATTTCGAAAGAAGAGTTTCAATATGAAAAGTTAAGTGATAAGCAGTTAAAAGTAAAATGCCTTAATGACGAAGGTCGATTGTTTAAAACAATTATAATCAACAAAGATGAGAAGGGCAGAGTATTGAACGAATCGCATGAATACTTTGTTGGAGGTATAATGCAGGAGTATAAATATGAATATGATGCAAAAGGGCGGGTAGTAAAAACTTCATATGGTTCAAACGAAAACGGGAACAAGCAAATGGAGCACCAATATATTTATGATGATAAAAATAATTTAGTTACAGAAGTATCTTTAAGGGCCAGTGTGAAAACGAATGAACTTTCTTATTTGTATAATGAAAATACAGGTTCGTTGAAATCACTGCTCGACAGAGATTTTGAGAACAAAGCAATTGGAATAATAAAGTACACCTGGACTTTTTATTGAATATATTTGTAAATATTTTATGTCTTGGAAGTCGATTCAAATAATACTTTTTCAGCCGGCCATACCATCATTTTAAAAAGACCTGATGGAATTCTAGAGGTGCAAACTCATGAAGACTTGTGTTATGAGATTGAGCACATGAAGGAGGTTAATGCTGTTTTTGAAAAAATAATCCCCGGTCAACGTGTACCCATGCTTTTTATCGCAGGTAAACATACTTCTGTTTCTACACAAGCGTCGAAATGGGGAGCAACCGAAGAAGCGACACGCTTTTCATTGGCAGAAGGTTTTGTTTTGCAATCATCTACTCAAAAATTACTCGCAAATTTTTACCTGAGATTTGATAAGCCGGCAGTCCCTACGCGCTTTTTTAATTCGAAAGAAGAAGCTGAACGCTGGCTTATGGATTTTTTATAACACGTAGAGAATTACTTGGGATTCTCAGAAAGATCAGGAAGGAAAAACAAAATTACAATGGCAACAAAAGGAAGGAAGATTCCAATAAAAAACCATTTTAAAAAAGGTCTTCCCATGCGTAGTGCAAAAAGCGCAGTTATTATTGGGATAGATAAAAATATTGATGCAGCCAACAGCGAAAAAAATACAAGCCCCATTTAGCTTTTGTTTTTTTCTTTCTCCGTGTAAAACTCTTTTAAATAGCTGGGTTCAAAATAGGCCGTATTTTCAAATTGTTTTTTTTCAAAGGCAATATGTGACAAGGCACACAGGTTTTTTGCTGAAGGGAAAATATTATCAATAAAAATAGCATTCGTATGCTTTATAATACTTTTGAATTTCAATGCCCCATCTCCAAAAAAAATAATTTTATTTTTTTTCAATTCTTCTGCAAAGGAGTTTTCGTCAATAATTTTGGCGGTACTTTGCATGATCCCTTTTCCTGATTCATCATAAAGCGCACAATAAACTTCCATTCTCCTGGCATCGAGCATTGGACAATATAAGGTTAGAAGTTGGAAGTTGCCCGCCTGCCGGTCGGGCAGGGAAGTTGGAAGTTCATGTGCAAATGTCATTGCTTGAAGTGTATCAATAGCAATGAGTGGTTTGTTTAAAGTATAGCAAATTCCTTTTGCGGCAGAAAGGCCTATTCTTAATCCTGTGTATGATCCGGGGCCTTTACTTACCGCAACAGCATCAAAATCGTTCAGCGAAAATTTGCTATCCTTTAAAAGCTCCTGAATAAATACAGTAAGATTCTCCGCGTGGGTATAGCCGTTGTTTACTTCCTTGAATGAATGCAGTACACCATTCTTGCCAATGGCGACAGAACATACAGTTGTTGCAGTTTCTATATTAAGAATGAGTGACATTTTTTGTCGGCAGGCTGATCCTATTTCTTCTTATTGCCAAAGATAAATTCTTTGTCAACTTTTTTTACCTCTGTACCGTCTTTTAGGAATCGTGAAACAGCGACATAGGGCCCGGTAATAATTTCTTCTCCTTCCTTAAGTCCGCTTATGATTTCAATGTTGTTTGCATCCTGTATTCCTGTTTTAACTTTTACCATTTTAGCAATACCATCTTTAAAAACAAAAATACATTCTTCTGGTTTTATTTTTTTGTCTTTATCGATCTTCTCCTCTTTTAAATTTTTCACTTCCAGTTCACCATCTTTTTCTTTCTTTGGTTCTTTTGTTTTTTCTGTTTCTAAAGTGTCCATTCGGGTGGTAACAGATTGTATTGGTACCATAATAATCTTTTTTGCTGCTTTTGTTTGTATATCAACCGTGGCCGACATGCCCGGGCGAAAAGGAGAGTAGCTTGGGTTTTTTTCATCAAGAAGATCTTTGTAAGATTCCTGAAGTACGCGGATCTTTACAGCGAAATTTGTCACCTGGTCCGAACTTATTCCATTAACATTTGCAGAGTTAGCAATTTCGGTTACAATGCCCTTAAATGTTCTGTCAACATAGGCGTCAACTTCAATTAAAGATGTATCGTTAAGTTTTACACGAACAATATCATTTTCATTTACATCAATACTTACTTCCATTTCATTTAAGTTGGCAATACGCATTAACTCTGTGCCCGCCATTTGTGTTGTTCCAACCACCCGTTCACCCAATTCTACATTTAACTTTGAAACAGTTCCTGTAACCGGTGAATAAATACTTGTTCTTGATAAGTTGTCATTCGCTTCTTTTAATGAAGCCTCAGAACTTTTTACATTAAACTCTGCTGCCTTTACACTTTCTCCACTCGCATTAACATCTGATCTTGATCCTTCGTAAGCGGCCCTGGCTGCATCAAAATCGGCTTGTGAAATGGCGCCCTGGTCAAAAAGTTTTTTACTTCTTTTAAAAGAACTCTCAGCATTTTCAAATTGCGCTTTTACTTGTTCGAGGCGGGCTTTAGAATTACTCAGGTTAGCTTTAGAAGTATTCAATGATGCTTCCATGCGCTCCATGTTAGAAACATATTGGTCGGGGCGGATCTTGATCAGGAGATCCCCTTTTTTTACAAGAGCGCCTTCTTTCACGGGGAGTTCAACAATTTCGCCGGAAACATCGGGACTAAGTTTTACTTCTACTTCAGGTTGTATCTTTCCATTCGCAGAAACTGTTTCTATGATAGTCCCCCTCGATGCCTTTTCAACAGTAACGTTTAATAGGCCATCTTGCGAGCAGCTTTTTAAACTAACAACACTTATCAGTATAATTATGCCTGCACCAAAAAGAAAAAAAAGTTTTTTCATTCAGTTCTATTTTAAGGTGGGTTCTAAAAATTCACTTTTAGAGATTTGACTAAAAATCGGAGAAC
>CAZQIC010000070.1:0-23955 GCA_964593555.1 uncultured Bacteroidia bacterium
TATCAATTAGTTATATCGTTATTTATTAACAATTTGATTTTTAGAACTCCCCTTATATAAAAATAAACAGATTTTTCTAAAAACCTACCTAAATAAGCCTTATTTAAAGGTCCCTAATTTACATCAACAGTGCCATGTTAATAACTAGAACCCCTGGAAAGGTAACCTGGCAAGGGTTTCAAGCGTAAACCCTCCCCAGATCACGATGAAAAGACCAGTAAACATTAGTAGAGGGAGGGCTGTATGGAAGACTACTATGACTTTTACAAACGCGTATTTTCTGTCTATTTTCTTATCCCCGTTTTGTTGCTTTCAGGCACAAAACTTTATGGGTCCCATGCTCAAAGTGCGGACTTAACCTATAAATGCCTTGGTGGTAACCAATATGAGTTATCACTTTCTTTTTACCGCGACTGTGCCGGTGTTGGAGCGTCCAATAGTGTTTCAATAAATATTTCTTCTGCATCATGCGGTAGTAATTTTTCGGCAACCCTTTTGCCAGTTGCAGGAACCGGAAATAATGTAACACCTATATGTGCTGCTGTTCAAACTGTTTGCTCTGGAGGAAAATACCCCGGTGTACAGGAATATGTTTATAAAGGAACAATTACATTACCATCACAATGCGCCGATTGGATTTTTAGTTTTTCACTTTGTTGCAGAAATGCTGCTATCAACACCATTATTAATCCGGGTGGCGCAAATATTTATGTTCAGGCAAGTCTTGATAATTTAAATTTTCCATGCAACAATTCTCCCGTTTTTTCCAACAAGCCTATTCCGTTTGTTTGTGCAGGAGATAAATATTGTTTTAATCATGGCGCAACAGATGCTGACGGAGATTCTTTAGTTTACTCATTGATCGCGCCGGCAACAAGCGCATCAACATCTGTTACGTATATCAATCCCTACTCTGCTACGCAACCTTTGTTATCAAATCCTGCGGTATCGTTCAACACGCTTACAGGAGATATTTGTATGAAACCAACACAATTGGAAGTTGCAGTAATGGCAGTTAAGGTGGAGGAATACAGAAAAGGGAAATTGATTGGAAGTGTTGTGCGGGATATTCAATTGCGTGTTATCGCATGTAGCAATAATAATCCAAATGTATCAGGAATAAATGGTACAACTAATTTTACACTCACTGCGTGTGCCGGAGCGCCTATAACTTTTACAGTAAATAGTGCTGATCTCGATTCGGCACAAAAAGTAACCATGACATGGAACAATGGTATTCCCGGAGCAACGTTCACTAGTTCAGGAGGAGCAAGGCCAACTGGAACTTTTTCATGGACACCTACTGCTGCCAATATTAGTGCGAATGGACATTGCTTTACAATAACAGTAAAGGATGATAATTGTCCTTACAATGGCAGCCAGACTTTTGCATTTTGTATAACCGTAGTTGGTATTGCGGCAACAACTACCACTACGCCGGCAAATTGCAATGCATCAGACGGAAGCGCGACTATAATTACAATTGGAGGGAATGCACCTTTCACTTACCAATGGTCCTCTAATGGAGGAAATGCACCAAGCGCAAACGGCCTCTCCGCCGGAACGTATACTTTTTCTGTGACCGAAAATAACGGATGTTTTTTCAGCGATACGGTAAACGTTGCGAATGGTGGATCTCCTGGGAATGCAACCGCAACTACAAATCCCATATCCTGTTTTGGCGGAGTAGATGGTACAGCAACAATAAACGGCAATGGAGGGAAAAAACCTTATTCATATCAATGGTCAAATGGCGCAACAACGGTGACAACAACAGGATTAACACAAGGGCTTTATCAATTTTCCTTAACTACAAATAATGGTTGTGTGACCACGGGCTCGTTAGCATTAACACAACCAGCCGCTGTTGTACCCGCAATATCTTCATCGAACAACGTATTGTGTACAGGAGGAAATACCGGAAGTGCGAACATCAGCGCAAGCGGCGGAACGTCTCCATATAATTTTTTATGGTCAGGAAACAATGCTACAACTGCTGCAGTAAGTGGATTAGCAGCGGGAACATATAGCGTAATTGTAACTGACAATAATGGTTGTACTGTAAATACAAGTGTTACTATTACACAACCTCAGCAATTAGTAGTTGCAACATCCAATTCGAATAACGTGTCGTGTAATGGTGGCAACAATGGTTCGGTGAATGTAAATACTTCGGGCGGTATTCCTCCATATGCTTACGTATGGTCGACCGGAGCAGGGACATCTGCATTGTTAAATAATTTACCCGCCGGTAGTTATTCTGTAATGGTAACCGACATGAATGGATGTACTGCAATAGCTATTGCTTCCGTTTCCCAACCATCGGTTCTCTTCAGTAATGTACTGGGAGTTAAAAATGTTAATTGTTTTGGCGGCAATGATGGGAATGCAACCATTACTGTAAACGGAGGTACTGCTCCTTACAATTACATATGGTCAACGCCCTCCGGAAATAATAATATGGCAAGTAGTCTGAGCGCTGGTAATTATAGCGTTACTGTAAATGATAATAATGGATGCTCTACGAATGCGGTCATCGCTATTACACAGCCTGCTTTATTAAATGTAACTTCTGCTCCGAATACAAATGTGAGTTGCTTTGGCGGCAGCAATGGAGTAGCAACTGTAAATACCAGCGGTGGTATTCAGCCGTATACGTATCAATGGCAGGGAAGTACTTCTAATACTGCCTCATCAAATAATTTAATTGCCGGAATTTATTCTGTGACTGTTACGGATGTGAATGGATGTAAATCACTTACCAATACTGCAATTACTCAACCGTCGATTTTATCGTTAAGTATTCCTTCAACCACAAGTGTATCTTGTTTCGGCGGAAACAATGGCTCTTTAACCGCTCAAGCAGTCGGGGGAATTTCTCCGTACAATTTTTTATGGACAACAACAGGCGCAACAACAAGTTCAATTAATAATTTGATCGCGGGATTTTACTCTGTAAAAGTTACGGATGCCAATGGATGTAGCATATCTGCTAATGCTATTACCTCGCAGCCAACACAAATTGCAATAAGTACAGCGAATACGAAAAATATCAGTTGTTTTAATGGAAGCGATGGCTCTGCAACTATTACAGCAGTAGGCGGAAGAAGTCCTTACATTTATTCGTGGTCAGGTACAGGTATTATTGGGCCCTCTATCAATAATCGTTTTGCCGGAAATTACCAGGTTATAATTACAGATAACAATGGATGTATAGTTACTAATACTGTTGTATTGACACAACCGACCGCGCTTACTTCATCGGTATTTTTATTGAACAATGTCACCTGTTTTGGTGGAAATAATGGAGGTGCCACTGGTCAAATGGATTTTCGGGTCAATTGGTAACCGGACTTTCAAATGGTATTTTTACCGTAACTGTTTCTGATAATATTGGTTGTAGTAAAACACACACAGTTGTTGTTAATACAAACCCTAACCCAATTGCTAATGCAGGAACAGATAAAAAAATTAAGACTGGAGAACAAATACAATTGCAAGCATTGGGCGGAATTAATTACAATTGGCACCCATCGGCGGGGCTTGACTGCTGGAGTTGTTCAAATCCTATTGCAAATCCCGGAAATACCACAACGTATTATGTAATTGTTTCTGATGATAATGGATGTACAAGTATGGATTCTGTTATTGTAGAATTAGAAAGTATATGCACAGATTTGTTTATCCCCAATGTTTTTTCTCCTAACAATGATGGACAAAATGATGTCTTTAAAATATATGGCAGTTGTGTAAAAGAAGCGGTTCTTACTATTTATGACCAGTGGGGTGAAAAAATTTTTGATGCCTCGGGCGACTCACCCAATTGGGATGGAACATACAAAGGCAGGGAATTTAGCTCAGATGTGTTTATGTACAAAGCAAAAATAATACTTGTAACCGGAGATGAAATAAGTAAAACAGGCAATATTAGTTTAGTGAAGTAAATCAATTTTACTTTATTCTTTGACCCTGTTCTTTTATTTTCGAAAACAGATTTTCATCCTCTTCTCTCTTAAAAAAGTGAAATTTTACAAATTTGTTGAAGCGTATGTAAATCAGTTCTTCCAGTTCTTTAATTAGGTGTGCCTTATCGATGGACGAATCAATTCCTATGAAATAAGGCAGCTCTTCATTTCCGCTAACGTTAATAAATTTTCCAACAAATAATCCATTAACATTAACATTTTTTAGTACAAAGGCAGAAATAGATTTCTCAAGTTCACGGAACTCATCGACGGAAATTTCGGTAAACAATGTGTACGCAGTTTTAATATCGACTGTCTTTTCTACCTGATTAAAGAATTCGAGATTTATTCTAATATCGTTGGTTACATCAAGTCCGCCTTTATTATTAAAACGGATGGCTGAGTATGTATTAAAAGGCCCCGAGGGAATAAACCATGGTCCAAAAAGAGTGGTTATCAGGTTATATTTTTTTTGGAATGTTTTTAATTCGTTTTCGTTGTGGATTAAAAATGCGGGAGACAACCTTTTTAAACTAATGGCAACCAATGAAATTCGATAACTAAAGATTTTAAATGTACAACCAGCATCAATTTTTCTTTTGATGTCTTCTGTGTTTAAGCCATCTATATTTTCAAGCTTATATTTCATTACAGCAAATTCGCAGTAAGTTTAATTTTCAAATTACCTCACTATCAATAATACTATAATAAGCGGAATTTCTTTTTGTTCCATTGTCACGCAACATATCGTTTCTAAGTATTCCCTCAAATTTTCCGCCAATTTTTTCTATGGCTTTCCGGGAGCGTATATTGTTTTCGTCAGTTTTAAATTGAACACGAATTGCATTTAATTTTTCAAAGCAATACGTAAGCAATAATAATTTACATTCTAAATTTACTGTTGTTCCCCAATAGTTTGGATGCAGCCATGTCCAGCCGATCTCCAGTTTTTTATGTTGCGCCTGAATGTCAAGAAACCTCGTCGCACCAATAATTTTTTTGTGGACTTTGTGATAAATTACAAATGGGAATTGCGTCTCCTTTTCTTTTTCGTTCAAGGCCGAGCTTAACGACTCCCCAAATTTTATAGAGTCACTTCCATCTATTACATAAAACTCCCAGACCTTTTTTTCTTTGGATAATTTTTCAAGTTCCTCAAAATGATTTTTCTCCAATGGAATCAGCTCAATATTTCTCCCATTTAAAAGCGTGTATTTATTTATCCAGGGATCCATTTATTATTTTGTTACGGTAGGCTCTCCCAATATCTGGTCAAAGGCCACGCGCATGATCCAGGCTTTTTCAGTAGCATCAAAACTGGCATATGCCTTATCAAGCGCGTCTTCCAGAAGAGTTTTCACATCCTTGCATTTAGACCCGTACTTGTGTAAAATTTTATAAGCGGCTCCTTCGTAGATCATATAGCAGCCAACATGATTTCCTTCATTATAGGTGGGAGCACCAACATCTATGGCCTGCCCAATGATCGCCAGTATTGCATCAATTTTTCCGCAGCCCTTCCCTATCTGTTTTGTCGGGGCATGGTGAAGAATTTTTTTATTCTCTGTTTTAGTTATTTTTCTTTTAACGGTATCAGCAGGTAATAAATTTGTTTCCGAAAAAATTGGAGAGATGAAAAGTAAATATAGAATGAATGTTAGTTTAAATTTCATGAAATTTTTTTTTGAGATTGATAAAAGCAATTTACGACAAAAAGTAATTGCGATGGATGTGGAAAGAAAATATTGTGATCAGCTGGATGAATTTGCCTACTTAGTCTTGCATTTTACTCTTCAATAAACTTTTATAATCGTCATTAAGTTTGGCAGAAATTGAATCAAAGGGCAGCTCTTTAATTTCAAAAGGGATATTTTCTAAGGACTCGACCAAATTTTTACTTTCTGCTTTTCTTTCTTTCACAGTGGCGTTATTTGTACTTAAATAAAATATAAATTCATTTAAAGCATAGTAGTCAAGATCATTGGATTGGAATACTTCGCGCACAGAGGTTATTCGGCCAGCTTTTAAATAAAATTGAGCATAAGAATATCCGTAGTCTCCACAAACCAGGCTGTCAAGCACAACGGTTTCATTTGTCTTTGCCAATGAATATTTTGTAAAGGCTCCAAATGCATCGCCGCCGCCATACTCCTGAGTCAATTCTAATTCCGGATCATTTTTAAAAAATGAAATTAAATAATTGTCAATGGTGTCCTTTCCCCAAAACGATCGATAGCAAACAGGAGATAACGCTGTAATTACAGAATCTTTTTTTTCTTGACTGGTTGTATCTTGTTTTTTTTGAGATGGAGTTGCACACGAGGCAAGAAAAAAGATTATTATAAATGCAGGCGAAAGCTTAAATAATAATAGTTGTATTTTCATTGATTTTTTTAATTGTAACGGCAATTTACAATAAAAGATAAGGCCAGTTTTAAAATCCTTTCAAATCAATACCATCAGAATCGATCATGGTCACCGGCTTTCCCATCTTTTTTTGGATGACCTTAAAATGATGTTGCTCTTCAGGAGCAATAAAGGAAATGGCTTTGCCAGGATTTTCTGCGCGGCCGGTCCTGCCAATACGATGAACATAGTCCTTGGGGGAACGAGGTAATTCATAATTAATTACGCAGGGTAAAAAATTAATATCAATACCACGCGCAAGCAAATCGGTTGCAACCAAAACACGCAGTTTACCCGATTTAAATTTCTTTAATGCATCTGTCCTCGCGCCCTGGCTTTTTTTACTGTGGATAGCAGCAGCATCAATTCCATTTTTTCGGAGTTTGTCTGCAACGTTATCCGCCTTGTAAACAGATGACGTAAAAACCAGCACCTGCTTGAGGTCACTTTGTTTAATTAGATAGCGGAGCAAAGGCCCCTTCTTTTCATCAGGCACAAAATAGGCCGACTGTGTAATAAGATCAAAGTTATCTTTTTCAGGAGTTATTTTAATAACCAAGGGCTCATGCAATATGAGTTGGTTGATATTATTTACATCCTCACTAAGTGTTGCAGAAAACAAAAGATTCTGACGCTTTTTTGGTAGCAATGCAAGAATGCGATTTACTTCTTCTTTAAAACCGAGATTGAGCATTTTATCTGCCTCGTCCAGTACGAGCGTTTCTATAGAGGATAAATGCACCGCATTTGATTCTACCAATTCCAATAATCTTCCGGGAGTTGCGATCAAAACATTAACGCCTTGCAAGGCCATCATTTGCGGGTTAATGGAAATGCCTCCGAAAACAGCGATCGATTTTATTTTTTGTGGTAATGTAGAAGAAAATAATTTGAAAACTGTTTCTACTTGTACTGCCAGTTCACGTGTAGGAACTAACACCAAAACATTCGCGTGCCGATTCTTATGAATAACTTTACTTTGGAAGCTCATCAGGATCGGCAACACATACGCTACTGTTTTGCCCGATCCTGTTGGGGCAATGCCTAAAAGATCTTTCTTATTTATGATAGCAGGAATGGCTTGCTGCTGGATAGGGTAGGGCTGCTTGTAATTTTCGCCGGCCAATTTTTCTAATAATGCGGGAGATAAACCTAAAGAAGTAAATGGCATGGAAAGATATTATTATTTGAAAATGATTTTCCCCTATTGAACATACACAAAATCCAATTCAGTAAAGCAGCCTAGCTAATCAACAGCCAATAAATAATCACCCATATGCCAGCAAAGAAAAATCCTACATACAACGCAGCAAGAAGATCTTTTGTTATAAGCAACCGATACAAAGCCCAGCCTAGAAAAACGGCAATAAGAATAACAGGAATAAATAATCTCAAAATGTTTTTGTATTATTCCTTAAGATCAAATGTCTCAAGGAATTTTGTGGTGTAATTGCCTGCGATAAATTCGGGATCTTTCATTAAGCGCAAGTGAAAAGGAATAGTTGTCTTAACTCCTTCTACAACGTATTCGCTTAGCGCCCTGTGCATTTTAGCAATAGCCTCCTCACGTGTTTGTGCTACGGTAATTAATTTCGCTACCATTGAATCGTAGTTTGGTGGAATGGTGTAGCCCGCATAAATATGCGAGTCAACACGGATGCCATGTCCACCCGGCGTATGCAGTGTTGTTATTTTTCCCGGTGATGGACGGAAATTATTAAATGGATCTTCAGCGTTTATCCTGCATTCAATAGCATGCAATTGCGGGTAATAATTTTTTCCGGAAATAGGAACACCTGCTGCTACTAATATTTGTTCACGGATCAAATCGTAATCAATTACTTCTTCAGTAATGGGATGCTCCACCTGTATACGGGTGTTCATCTCCATGAAATAAAAATTACGGTGTTTGTCAACTAAAAATTCAACAGTACCTACACCTTCATATTTAACAGCAAGTGCAGCTTTAATAGCAGCATCACCCATGGCATCGCGCAACTCTTTGGTCATAAAAGGAGATGGCGTTTCTTCCATCAGCTTTTGGTGCCTGCGTTGTATGGAGCAATCTCTCTCTGATAAGTGGCATGCCTTTCCATATTGATCTCCTACTATTTGTATCTCAATATGTCTTGGCTCTTCAATGTATTTTTCCATGTACATACCATCGTTCCCGAAAGAAGCTGCTGCTTCCTGGCGTGCGTTGTCCCATAATGATTCCAGGTCTTCTTCTTTCCAAATAATGCGCATGCCCTTACCACCACCACCTGCAGTAGCCTTAATGATAACGGGGTAACCGATCTCGGTTGCAGTATTTTTTGCATGTTCAACACTTTCAAGCAATCCATCAGATCCGGGAACAATAGGCACTCCCGCTTTTTTCATGGTATCTTTTGCAGAAGCTTTATCACCCATAGAGTTGATCATCTCGGGCGACGCGCCAATGAATTTAATTCCGTGCTCTTTGCATATTTGAGAAAACTTCGCGTTCTCAGATAAAAATCCGTACCCCGGATGTATCGCATCCGCATTAGTAATTTCAGCAGCGGAAATAATATTGGGAATATTTAAATATGATTTTTTACTCTCTGGTGGGCCAATACAAACAGCCTCATCAGCAAACTTCACATGCAAGGAATCTTTATCTGCAGTAGAGTATACCGCAACGGTGCTTATTCCCATCTCTTTGCAGGTACGAATAACGCGTAGTGCAATTTCCCCTCTGTTGGCAACTAATATTTTTTTGAACATGATATTAATTTGAAAATGTGAAGATGTACCGATGTGAAGATGAAAAATAAACCTTCACATACAATTAATTAGCTCGGGTCAACGAGGAATAATGGCTGATCGTATTCAACAGGAGAAGAATCGTTCACCAGAACTTTTACAATTTTTCCGGCAACATCTGATTCAATTTCATTAAACAGTTTCATGGCTTCGATGATGCAAATCACTTTGCCCGGTTTAACCTCATCACCAATGTTCACAAATACTGGCTTATCCGGACCGGCAGAACGATACATGGTACCTATCATTGGTGATTTAATGGTAACGTATTTTGATTCATCATCTCCGGCTGCTGGTTTCTTTTTAGTTTCACCTGGTGCTGTCTCAGTGATTGGTGCTGCAACTGTTTGTGCAGGGGCAACAAAAGGTTGTGGCTGGGATTGAACAACAGTTGGCGCATCTCCATTTTTGCCTCCGTTCTTACTTCCGGGAGTTTTAATTACGATCTTAACATCTTTTGTCTGCAATTCTACTTCGCTTACACCTGACTTAGCGACAAACTTTATCAGATCTTGTATTTCGGTTAGTTTCATTTGTTTCGTTTTTACTAATAATGAAAATCAATATTTTTTAACTAAAAACCAAAAAATGGAGTTATGAATTATAGGCCCATTTTAAATAAATTGAACCCCATGTAAAACCGCCACCAAAGGCAGAAATAATAATGTTGTCTCCTTTTTTCATTTGTTTTTCATAATCCCATAAACATAATGGAATTGTTCCTGCAGTAGTATTTCCATACTTCTGAATATTCAGCATTACTTTTTCATTTCCTAATCCTATCCTGCTTGCGGTTGCATCAATGATTCGCTTATTTGCCTGGTGAGGCACAAGCCACGCAACATCGGAACCCTTAATATTATTGCGCTCCATAATTTCTGCGGAAACATCTGCCATTCCTTTTACTGCAGATTTAAAAACCGTTTGCCCTTCCTGGTAAACAAAATGTTCTTTTGCATCTACTGTTGCATGAGAAGCGGGCCTTACAGATCCTCCTGCTTTTTGATGCAGCGAGTGTCTTCCTGCTCCATCAACTCTCATAATAGAATCCATTATTCCCAAGCCCTCTGTATTTGGTTCTAGTAAAACGGCTCCAGCGCCGTCACCAAATATTACACAGGTAGTACGGTCTTCGTAATTTATAATGGACGACATTTTATCTGCGCCAACTACAATAATTTTTTTGTGATAACCGGTTTCAATAAATTGTGTTCCGGTTGTAAGGGCGAAAAGAAAACCGGAACATGCTGCAGAAAGATCGTATCCCCATGCATTTTTAGCTCCTATCTTATCGCAGATTACATTAGACGTAGAAGGGAAAACATAATCGGGTGTAACTGTACCCACAATGATCATGTCAATTTCTTCGGGACCAATACCTCTTTTTTTAAGAAGTCCGTTTATCGCCTCTACACACATTTCAGAAGTTCCTTTATCGGTTCCTTTTAAAATATGTCTCTGTTGTATTCCTGTCCGCGACTCTATCCACTCTTCTGTTGTATCAACCAATGTTTCCAGCTCTTTGTTGGTAAGAACATATTCCGGAACATGGCCATGGACAGCGGTTATTGCAGCGGTTATTTTTTTCATTTACTACCTTTCAATTGTTTAATTGAATGCCTGTTTTATTTTCTCGCTAAGGTTTGCTTCTGCAACATCTTTCGCAAGAAGGATCATATTCTTGATTGCTTTTTCATTTGAGATTCCATGGCCAATTACTGCGGCAGCATTTATTCCGAGTATGGGAGTGCCTCCGTAATTTTCGTAATTAAACCTGTCGATATATTCATCTCTCCAGCCTCTTCTTCGTATGATAGAATAAAAAGCTTCTGCTTCTTTTAATACAACATTTCCTGTGAAGCCATCACAAACAACAACATCGGCAGCATCACCAAAAAGATCGCGCCCCTCAACATTGCCAATGAAATTAAAATCTTTTGAATCTTTCATTAAGTTATGTGCCGCCTGCGATACAAGATTTCCTTTTTCCGGTTCTTCTCCAATATTTAGTAATCCAACCTTTGGATTTTCCATGCCATATACATTCTTCGCATATATTGAACCTAAAATTCCAAACTGATAAAGCACATCAGGTTTACAGTCTGAATTAGCGCCAACATCAAGGATCAATCCCTTGCCGCCGGATTCTTTCGGAAGAATAGTAGTGAGGCAAGGACGTATAACTCCCGGAATAGATTTAACAGTATACATGGATGCAACCAACATTGCGCCTGTGTTTCCTGCGCTTGCGAATGCATCAACCTTGCCTTGTTTCAACAAGCCAAAACCAACGGCGATAGTAGAATTAGGTTTTTGTACAAGAGCTTTTGTAGGATGTTCGCCCATACCAATCACATCGGGAGCGTGTACGATCTCGTATTTTGAAGGATCTTCACCCTTCTCTTTTAATTTGCTAATGATCTCATCTTTATCCCCAAGTAATACAAGGGAAAAAGAATCATTTAATTCTTTTCGGGCAAGAATAGCACCACCGATGGGGGCATCGGGAGCGAAATCACCACCCAAAATATCAATTGCAATTTTCATAAAAGAAATTTAGGTTGGGGCTATTAACCCGGCAATGTTACTCGCTGTTAAGCTGCAGGTTTTTCAATAGCTTGCTTGCCTTTGTAATATCCGCACTCATTGCAAACACGGTGATACAACACAGGCGCACCACAGTTAGAGCAATTAGCAACAGTACGTGCTACAGCTTTATCATGCGTTCTTCTTTTATCTCTTCTCGATTTCGATATTTTTCGCTTGGGATTTGGCATCGTATTATAAATTAAAATTATTAGGTGCTCAGTTTATTTTTATGTTTTTAAGTGCAGCCCAACGTGGGTCTGTATTTTCTTCTTCATTAATGGATAGCTCCTTCAGCTTTTTTAATGTTGCAGGGTTACAATCGCTTTTTCCGTTTTCATCTTCCGGATGAATTCTTTTTATCGGAAGCGCAAGTATGATCGACTCATATATATAGTGCTGCAAGTCGAAGTCATGCTGTGAAGCAGGCAAATAAACAATATCAGCTTCTTCAACAAGTTCTGTACCGCCTGTCTTAATCACCAGTTGCCTGGATGATTCAACAGCCATATCAAAATCTTCGGCACACCTGTCGCAAACTTGTCCTACAAAACCATTCAGGTTCATGTTTAAGATAAGTCCTCCGCTTTGTTTGTTCAGTTTAACCACGACATTAATATTGCCGTGTTCAACTTCGGAAAATTCAAGCTCTTTAAAGAACGTATCGTTAATGTTATACTTAAACTCGTGCTCTCCCGGAGTAAGTCCTGAAAACGAAATAATATATTGGCTATTTCCGCTCATGATCTCATTCACTAGGAAGGCCGCAAAGGTAAAAATTTAAATATTATTACAAAAACCTCAAAAAAGCGCTCATTTTTGGTCAAAAACAAAGGAAAATGACCCCAAAATCATTTAAAAGCTCCAATTCTGTTAATGGATCCTAACACGGTTACTAATAATTAACAGATGTTTATTGCCAGATTGTACCATTAAATATGGCTTCATTTTTGAAACCGTGTTTCGATCCAAAGTAAAAAATCAAGAGTAACTTTGGATTAATAAATTCAAAAGTGTTAAAGGATACAATTAATATAATTTCGAAACAAACTCCACGCCGCATAATAAATGCGGGCAAGGTGGCGATGAGTTATTATGTATCTAAACTTTTTCACAAACCGGTTTTTCTTGCATCACCCATAAGCGTTTCCATAGAGCCTACTACATCGTGCAATTTGCGGTGCCCGGAATGTCCGAGCGGTAAAAGAGAATTTACGCGGCCTACCGGTATGCTGGAATTAAATTTTTTTAAGAAGACGATTGACATGCTGTATAAAAAAACAGCGTACCTCACATTTTATTTTCAGGGCGAGCCATATTTGAACACATCTTTTTTAGATATGGTGAAATATGCCGCATCAAAAAAAATGTACACGGCAACATCTACCAACGCGCACTACTTAAATGATGAGAATGCAAAAAAAACAATTGAATCAGGATTAGACAGGCTTATTATATCTATTGATGGTACAACGCAGGAGGTTTATGAATCGTACCGGGTTGGAGGCGATCTTTCGAAAGTAATTGAGGGTGCGAAAAATATTGTGAAGTGGAAAAAACAATTGAGTTCAAATACACCGCATGTTATTTTTCAATTTCTTGTAGTAAGGCCAAATGAACACCAGCTGGATGAGGTGAAAAAATTGGGAAAAGAAATTGGAGTTGATGAGGTGCGATTTAAAACGGCGCAAGTTTACGAATATGAAAAGGGAAATTCACTGATCCCCACGCTCGATAAATATTCTCGGTACAAAAAAAACAACATTGGAGACTACGAGATAAAAAACAAATTAGAAAATCATTGCTGGCGCCTATGGCATTCATGTGTAATTACATGGGACGGAAAAGTTGTTCCCTGTTGTTTTGATAAAGATGCATCACATCGTATGGGCGATCTGGCAAATAATACTTTCAATGAAGTCTGGAAAAGTCCTGCATATAATAATTTCAGAAGTTCCATTTTACTCTCAAGAAAAAAAATAGATATCTGTTCCAACTGCAGCGAAGGCACAACGGTGTGGGCCTGAAAAATCTGTCTTTTCATAAGAAAGTTCTTAAAAATATAACTATAAAACTGCGCTTTTATAATATTTGACTTGTAGTGAAAAAAATAGAAATTCTGTTCAAAAGCGCAAATAATAGACTTTTTAGAGTTTCGGAATAGTAATATGATAGCAAGAAAGGTTAACTCCTCATGTGTTTATTGGGTGACTTTTGTTGCAACTAAATCAAAACCATGAAAACAACTTCAATCATTACAATAGCAGCATTGCTTATATGCGTTTTGGGAAAGGCGCAAACAGAAAAAGGCACAAGAATTATTGGCGCTTCCATTGGAAGTTTTAACGTTAACCAAAACTCATCAGTTGTTAAATACGATAACGATAGTACAATAAAGTGGAGCAGTGGTTCGGGGTTCAACATAGAAATTAATCAAAGTATGAGCTGGTTTATAAAAGACAATCTTGCGCTGGGGGCAAGCACCTATGTTCTTTTTAGCAAAAATCAGTATCAAAACTACTTAGCAGATAACAAAGGAACGTTTACCACATCCAGTTTTTCTTTTGCTCCGCACATTTGTTACTATTTTAAAAGCGGTGAAAAAAACAAAACCTACGTTCAAATATCATCGGGTATTTATACTGGTCTTCAAAAAACGGTTATCACAAGTTTTTGGGGGTCAACTTCTTCCGTTAATTTCGGATATGAGCACTTTATTAATAGTAACGTAGGATTTGTGGCAAGCACAGGCTTTACATATAACATTTCCTTTCATGATATGGACGATTCTTTTTCTAAAAAAACGGGCATAAGCAAGGGATTTAACGTACCGGTAAATGTTGGTCTTAGAATACACTTGGGGCCAAAATATAAAGAGTTTAAAAACACTTTGGTGAACTAAGGTGCATTCCATAGACTGCTGATTTTATTTAGGATTTTTTATTGGTTGGTATCGGTTAAGCCATTAAATTTAAAGCGTAACAAAGATAAAAATCTGTTACGCTTTATTATTTAACGCAACAAAATGAAAAACCAGATTCTATTACCAGTTTATATCCTGTTATTAATTAGCGGATCTTCCTTCGCACAATGGACGCAAGTTTCTTCTCCAACCACTGTAGATTTAAGTGATGTTTTTTTTCCTTCATCACAAACCGGTTATGCCGCAGGCAAAAGAGGAACAATTTTAAAAACAATTAACGGAGGAAATAATTGGAGTGTGATTCAACTGGATACTAACATTGAATTTAATGCAATACATTTTACTGGTGATAGTGTGGGATATGTTACTGGCGACAATCCAACCAGTAATGACATAGCCTGGAAAACAACAGATGGCGGAGCAAACTGGACTACAATGGTAAACGATTCTACTATTGGTATGCGCGTGTATTTTATTAACGATTCAGTAGGATTTGCTTCGAGTGTAAACGATAAATTGTATAAAACCACTAATGCAGGAAATTCCTGGAGCGTGGTTAATTTGCATTATTCTTTTCGTTCTGTTTTTTTTACCAATGATTCCACGGGATATTTTTTTGCTAATGGAATAAATCAACCTGTATTTAAAACAACAGACACAGGACAAAGTTTTACACAGGTATATGGCGGCTGGTATACTACAGCTTTTGAAGCATCACATTTTATTAATGATAGCGAAGGATATGCCTGCGCCTGGTATTCTGCATTCCTGGAAAAAACAACTGATGGCGGCATAACATGGAGCAAAATGGACAGTGCATTTACACCGGAGTGTACCGATGTATTTTTTGCTAACAGCAATATTGGCTATTATATTAAAAGAGGTTCCGGAATGTTTACAATAAGAGGAACAAATAATGGGGGAGCAACTTGGGCTACACAGCTTGGCGGAAATGGAACACTCAATAAGTTTTATTTTACTGATAGCTTAAACGCCATTGTAGTTGGAAATAGCGGAGTAATCTATAAAACTGCCAATGGCGGAGCAATGAGCATGCAAAAAAACAATTTAGATAAAATAAACTACTCTATTTATCCCAATCCGGTTGCAAATAAATTGACTGTTGATATTAATGATCAAACGCATTTACCGGCCACAATCAAAATTTATTCGGTATTGGGAGAAGAACTATTCGCCATTCATATATCGAATCCACAGACCACAATTGATATGGAGCATTTTTCAAAAGGACTTTATTTTTTGAAGATTACCAACTCCAATGCTTCCGGAACAACCCAGGAAATTATAAGGCATTAATGCCCCAATAATTTTTTTCTATCTGTCTGTATCTTTTTGACAAATCCCCGTTGTAAGAATATAACAAAGATTAATTTCCGTGTTTTTGCAAGTTTTAAGAGGTATTTTATGTTTTACGGTAAGGGCGGATTATCTAATTTTGCAATACATCCCCGTAATAAAGAGGCCAACCTTTGGTCAGCGATTTAAAAACTGAATATGCTGACCACTATTGCTTCGAACATTGATACCTGCTCGTTAGAGCTGATAATGGAAAAAACGATCGCACCGGAAATTTCTGTTGGTAAGGCAAGTGATGCTATTGAGCATGAAGAAGTAATTCGCGCGAAAGAAAATAAAAAAGAATTTGCTCCGCTTTACGATCGGTATCACGAAAAAATATACAGGTACATAAACAGGAGAATAAGCGATATGGATACTTGTCATGACATTACATCTCAGGTGTTTTTGAAAGCAATGCTTAACCTGGATAAATATGAATACAGGAAACTTCCTTTTTCATCATGGCTTTACAGGATCGCGAATAATGAAGTGGTAGATTTTTTCAGGGCAAACATAAAGAAAGCAGAGCGGTCGATCGATATCAATGCACGTGACATTGAAAGACTATCTGAAGAAACAGAAATTAAAATACCGGAAAATTTATATGAAAAATTGTTTGAAGAAATTCAACAATTACCCGAGGAGGAATTGCTTTTATTGGAGATGAGGTTTTTTGAATCGAGAGCATTTAAAGAAATAGGGGAGATACTGGACATTACCGAGAACAATGCAAAAGTGAAATTATATCGTGTGTTGGATAAATTGAAAATTAAGCTTGCGAAAAATGACTGATATGAAGAGGAAAATAAACTTTAATACTCCCCCGCCAAGCTCAGGTAAAATTGCCAGTGGAAAGAACTTTGATGGCTTGTTCGAGTCGTATACAAAGGCTATTGGGGCTTCTGCATCATCTGCCGTATCCGGCGGCATGTCATTAGCAGGCGCGGTTAAAATTGGATTTATAACTCTTGCTGCCGTGGTTGTTGGGCTTGTTACAGTAGTTGTACTTGGCAAAAAAGTAGAGAGAGAAGACGCTTTAGCTGAAAATCAAAAGCAAAATATAGAGGTAGCGAGTAAGCTGGAACCATTAGAAGAACAAAAAGAAGCAACACCATTAAGCCCTGTCCCTAATGAAGAAAATGTAATAGAAGAAAAACAAAACTCTACGAATGAGACTGGAGAAAAAATAAAAGATATATCCAGAGAGGAAAAAACTATTGAGCACAACCAGCTAAATTCCGGTAAAACAACAATAGATCCTTCTGCCATCCCTACAGGTAAAAAGAATAAACAATTAAAAGAGAACACGTCAGGCAATAAAAATATTGAGAGCGAAAAGGTGAAAACAAAAGCCTCGGTTACAGGAGAGAAAAACAAAGCAAGAAGAAGAAATAGCAAACAGCAAAGTACAGATAGTAATTATTCTGGAAATGATGTTGCTCAACAACCGGAAGAAAAAGTAAAGAGAAATAAAAAGAAAAAAGATACAATCAACCATACTATCAATAATGTGGCTTCTATTATTTCCAATGAAAAAAGTTATGCACCACCTGGCCGTTCAAACTATAATGATGAATTGGCCATGGCAAACTCCAAGCCATCAGGACTATTAGAGACAAAAACATTTTATTTGAATAACAATAGTTTATTATCGCTGGAAGAAGAAAAAGAATTTGCCCCGCAGGAGATACAACCTGTAAAAAGCAAAAAGAAAAGGAGAGATTTTGATCCGAGGCTGACGCTTGGCTTAAAAACGAGCGGGTATTTTGGCTTGGAAAGACTTTTCGGCGAGCCAGTTTTTACTTTGGCTGGAAAAACTTCGCAGTCCAGTCAAAATTATCCTTACGAGTATTACAGCTATTACCTGGACGAGGAAAATACAGATCCATATTTGAAAGAATATAACGATACTGTAACAGGGTACGGATGGGGAAATCCGCGTGCAATGGACATTGGTTTCACCAGTGCATTAAGAATATTTGGACGGTGTTATTTGGAAATGGATGTTGAGTACGCGCAAACCAATATAAGACATGAAAAACTTTATTGGAATTACAGTGAGAACAAACGAGTGACGGAAAAGCTGGGGAAAGAGCATTTTAGGAACATACAAACAAATATTGGGCTTAGCTATTGGTTTGGAAAACGCAACCTGGAATTTGGTTTCTGTACAGGGGTTGTATTGCGCTACGCAAGCTTTTTATCAGACAACAACCAATCTTTTAGGCAGGATTATTGGTATGATGATTATGTACGGCCTTATGGATATTACGATGAATATTATTACGATGACAATAACAAGATGGGCATTGCAGGTTACGGACAACTTTGTTTCAAATATAATTTACCAAAAATTCAAATCAGGGCTGATATAGGGATCCCTAACGGCTGGTACACATCCCGCATGTCGTTAAGTGCATCTTACAAATTTTACACACTTAAAAAAAACAGAGGGTACAAATTTTATAGATAAAAAAGTTATTGGCAGTTTTTCGAAGGAATCATTAAAATCAGAAGTGTAAGAATGAATAAAATTAAACTGGAGGCGAATAATTAATTAACGGAATTTTGGAGTAGTTTTTATAGAAATGAAAATCAGGGGCATATTTTATTTTTTAATAATTCTTTTTATTCATAGCCTTGCTGTCGGGCAAACTGCTGCACCTGCAGCAAAGCAAAATAAAAAAAAGTATAAGAAATGGCAGAGAGGATTTCAGTTCTCTTATGATTATTCTTATCGCTGGCTTACAGATAATCCACGTTACAAGGGAGTGTTTTATGATACCACTATATCAGATAAATCAGCAATTGAAATGCGGAATAGTTTTGAAGGATTTAAAAAATCATATACCGCGGGTTTGCTTTTCGAGAGACCAATTAATAATAAATTCTTTTTTCAAACAGGCGCAATAATTAACAATGTTGGTGAAACAATTAAACTTGATAAGGTATCTGATCCGCGGATAAAAAATCTTTTTTACTACGACCCTAAGAAACCATTCGTAAAAGTCAGCTATACATCATTTGATATTCCGCTTGCAGTAAGATTTACTTTCGGACAAAAATCGAGATATGACACACAGAGATCTGCGGTGTCCTATTTAAAGTTTAACAGAAATTTTATTGGAATGGGAGGGATTCAGGCAAGTTATTTACTTAGTAATGGAACACCATTTTTGGAGAACTCAGGTATGAGTTTTGTATTAAGAGGAATAGCGGGCATTGGCATTTCTCAGGGCCTTGGAGAAAAAATGACATTGAACCTTATGCTTACAGCAAGACATGCAATTAATCCAATGTACTTAGATGACGCCCTCAACTCATATTATTATTCATTGGGGTTAACAGCACAGATTTTATTTAAGAAAAAAATAAAGGAAAAGAAAAAGGCTAACACTACTATTGTCGATGCATGCCTTTTACATAAGCTAAGACCACGCGATCCAAAACAAAAGAAGAAAGCAATTTTTGGTTTCACTTTTGGCGCTAACGTTTCTCAGCCATTTGGATCAGACGCGGCAAAAAAGGATATACAATACAATCCGTCTTTTTGGAACAGCCTGATCGTTCCTAAAGAATCAAGCGGACGTAAACTCCCACTTACATCGCCTCAATGGGCTTTGCATATGGAGTACAATTTCCTTGATAATAGATTGGGTATTTTCTCGGACCCGGGTTTTATCAGAAGAGGATATTTCGCGAGATATGATTACAAGGATGCATTTGGGACATTAAGAACGCAAACAACTTTAAAAAAGACCTATATAGATGTTCCTTTAAATATAAGGGTTGCTCTTAGCGAATGGGTGTATGTTTTTGCGGGAGGAAATATTTCGGTGCTGGTTCGTGACAAAGTAAAATTTTATGCACAGTACTTTGATGACACGTCGCTAGACCTGAATCCAACGGCTGTTAAAAGTGTGTTAGATACATATACTTATTATGCAAAGCCAAGCAAAGCTTTTGTATGGGGCTATACAGGTGGAATAGGGTTTGTTATCGGTGACAATGCCGATTTTACTTTTAGGGTAAATAAAACATCGGATTATATAAAAGATTATTCATTATACGGAATAAATGCCCAGGCATCATTGACTTATTTATTTAAAAGAAGAAAGTAATGAGAAAGCTCTGGATAAGTATTTTTTTAATTTTTTATGTCGGGGGAAGCATTTTTTCTCAATCGCCACTGGATAAAAAAGTTTTCTTCACCGGGTTTGCAGGAACAAATTTTTCATTGCCCGGCGGGCTGAACACGTTCGAAAGAAGAAAACAGATAAATGATTTTGTGTCTTATGTAAATGAAAAAGGAGGCGAAGCTTATGGAAGAGTATCGCCAAGAGTGTCGCCTTTATTAGGTTTTGGAGCGGATATAAGATTTGCGGATAGATTTTATTTTCAACCTGAGTTGTCTTTTTCACAAAAAGGATTTACTGACCACCTTTATTATAAATGGAAAGATACTTTATACGACAAAACCGAAAAAGTTAAATTGAATTACCTGGATATGGCACTCGCAGTAAAATATCAGCATAAATTTTATTTCAGCATTTATACCGGTGTTGTGTTTGGACTTAATATCACCGACAGAGTTTTTGTGGATTATAAATATGAGATCAAGGATGCCACACCAATTGATGAACACAAGAAAAAGTTCCTGTATGAAGTATATAAAGTCGATAGAAGACCATATGTCCCTTCATACCTTTTGGGAATAGGATACTGGTACCACGATGCGCTTGAATTCAGATTAAGACTGCAACGTACACTTAGTATTTTTAACGAAGACTCTCCAGAGATTAGTTTTTGGGTGATACAGCCAACAATTACTTACGTGTTTGGTAAGCCACTGGATAAAAAGCGCAAGCTGTACAAAAAGGGCGGGATCAAATAAATTTATTCCACAAGAACTTTTCTTATTAATGTTGCTTCGTTATAATAAAGCTCTGCGATGTAAACTCCTTTTGTAAAATTCTTTGTATCAATTGTAAAATCACGGGAACGAATTATTCTTTTACCACCCATGTCGTACAGGGTGATTCTAAAATTTTCTTTCAACAAATCTTGGGTATTTAATATCTTCAGTTGCCCTTCTGAAAATTCGATGTTCAGTCTGTTCAAAACACGTTCATTGATCCCAACCATTTGTCCTGCGAATATCAATTGATTCGCGGTGGCATTGTAGGCGTAATCTTTAATGGTAAACTGACTGCAAGTATTGTCTACATTTACTCTCACCCATCCGTAATGTGGACTTCCCGCGATATTAAATTTAAGCGGCAAATATTTATCCCCAGCTCCTAAAAATTCTCCGCCCATTTGTGAAGAGCCTCCGTTGTATGCTAAAAATATTTGATTGCTCACTGCCTGCGATTTCGATTTCCATGTCAGTCCGGAGTAATACTGTCGCCGGAATTTTTTGCATAAGCCATGCTTGCGATAAACTGATCATCGTAACTTATCCCAATTCTGCTGGTGGTAGCAATATTGTCAACTTTTAATTCATGGTGGGGGACGGTTCCAGAGTGGTTCCACATGATAAACTGAAAATCAATGGTAGCATCGTTGTTAAGGTCAAGATCAAACGAATCTTTTAAACTGGTTGTGCCAATCCCGGTGCCTGTAAAATCTGTGATATCGGTATATACTATTTGAGCGCGTGTATTGACAATTAGGAAGAAAGCAATTAGTGTTGCAAATAAATTCTCATGTAAAATCAGATTTTGTGTTTGCTCTAAGATATCTAAAACAGGTTTAAAAACCAATTGATAATCTCTGATTTGTTGCAGATATAAAAATATTTTTGTCTATGATGTAATGAGGAAGTTAGTAATGCATCAAAATAATCCGGAGGAAAATATTCTTGATGCAAGTGTTTTATATAATAACAAAGGAATTTATTTTTATCGCATCAAAAAAATTACCGATGAAAGGCTTAGTGGAAAAATAGCGGTGTTTTGATCGGGCCATTTCAAAAAAATCTTTTAATATCCACTTCTCCCTCTATTGGCTTCCCGGTTTCGAGGGATTCAATGAGTACATCGGAGTAGTGGGGGGCTAACATTACACCTTTGGTGCCCATCCCATTTAAAAAAGCAATTTGTGGTTGTACAGGATGAGCGCCTATCACGGGTCTTCTATCATTAATAGTTGGACGTATTCCGGCTTTATGCTCTAGTATTTCATAAGGAGAAGAAATTATTTTTTCGAATTTCGCGATCAACTCATTTTTTCCTTTTTCGCTTGGGAGTTCATTTATCTCATTCCATTCATAAGTGGCGCCTACCTTAAAAATGTTATTTCCTATTGGTAAAATAAATACACCCTTATTTATTATTCGTTCTTCAGGCAAATTTTTTATTCGAACAATGAGTAACTCTCCCTTGGTCAATTTAAATACACCCTTGGGAAAGTATGGGTTGTCGCTGGCCTTATAACCGTCACAAAAAATAATTTTTTTTGCTTCAAACTGTTTATATGAAGCAGAATCGTTTTTAAATTGCAGTTTGTCATATTCAAACTTTTCTTTTAGGTAAATATTCTTCTCAAGAAGTAAATTTTTAACAGCGGTTAAAAACAAATTTACATCCAGGTAGCCGGCCTTTTTTACTTCTGAATAATATCCGTCCTGCGTTGTGCCGTTTATCGCATTATTATTAATTTCGGCGGACAAGTATTCTCCTTCGGCCTGCTTAGATTTTTTCTCCCAGAGTGTCTTTTCCTGCTCTTCAGTAAAGAATTTCAGAATGTTCTTTTGAAAGAAAAATTGGTGGCCTAAAATTTTTTCGGCCATGCTGTAAAAATTTATTGCAGATGGCAGCAACAAGTCAATGTTCCAGCTTTTGGTGAGCCGTTTAAAAACAATAGGATTATAAAGTCCTGCTGCAATTTTTGAACAGGATGATAATGCCGGTTCGTCGATCACAAAAATATCTTTTTCTTTGGCAAGAAGCTTCATTGCCAAAACGCTTCCCGCAATACCCTGGCCAACTATTATATAATCTTTCACAAATGATTTCTATACCTACGAAGATACGAAGCAATTCCCTGATGTTTTTAATTTCCCAAGAGGAAGATTGTGAGATTTATTTCAGCAGATTAATTTTTCCAACAAATCTATGTGACAAGCCATGAATATCTTTTGCATTGATTTTCCAAATGTAGATGTCAATTTGAGCTTCATCGTTTCCATTGTTTGCTTTTCCGTCCCAGCCAATATTTTATATCATTGGATTTAAAAATAAGGTTGCCCATCTGTCATAAATAAGCAATTGATATTCTTCAACTCCCATCAGGTATGGTTTAAAAACATCATTTATTCCATCGTCATTTAGAGTAAATGTATTAGGAGCATAAATAGTAAATTGAGGTATAATATTTATTGTTTCCCAAGTAGAATCTAGACATCCAAACTCGTTAGAAAAGGCCTTTGCCTTATTAAATTTTTTATCGGGATTTCAAACCAGTTAATCGCGTTTTTCATACGACTTGATTTTTATTTGGGAATTATTTTATTCAGGAACATTTTACGGCTTTAAGGTTTCCCAAGTACCATATGACCTTTGGCCTTTTAAACGAAAAGACCATAGAAATAATCAGCCAGCAAAAACTACTTTTGGTTTTTGCTGGCTGATTATTAATTACTGACACGTAAAATTTGCTGTCCCACCCGGACACCATTGATTATGCGTTTCAAAACCACAATCCATAGAACAAATTGCCCCTCCTGTTGCGGCAGCATATAAACCATAAGCAGTTGGTTTGCCGCCAATAGCGGTTTGCTTTTCGTCTTGTTTTAATGTTGTAACAAAGCTTAATACAGCTAATTGTTTCATGTTGAGTTTTGTCTTCATAGGATTTTTTGTTGCTTTTAATTTAGGGGAGTTCTAAAAATCAAATTGTTAATAAATAACGATATAACTAATTGAT